>CAJAXU010000469.1 GCA_903948045.1 uncultured beta proteobacterium
GATGTTGAATTTGCCGGCCCGGATTTGTTGGTTCACATACAGGTGGCTGGGGTTAAAGCGCCGAGTGTGGCCGCACATGGCCACCAGGCCGGTCTTTTGCTGCCAGGCCACCACGTCTTGTGCGTCAGCCAGTGAGTCGGCCAGGGGGATTTCCACTTGCACATGCTTGCCGGCCTGCAGGCAGGCCACGGTCTGCGCCGCATGCATCTGGGTGGGGGTGCACAAAATCACCGCATCCAGCCCAGGCAGGGTCAGGCTCTCAGTCAGCTCGGTGGTCACATGACCGATGCCGTATTTGGTGGCAACCTCACGGGTTTTGGCCAGCTCGCGGCCGATCAGAGACACCACCTCCACACCGTCAATGTTCTTGATGCCATCCAGATGCTTGATGCCGAAGGCACCGGCACCCGCCAGCGCCACCTTGATGGTCTTGCTCATTTACGTGTTCTCCAGAATCAGGTGGCCGACCGCCGTGTTCGACGCCGGTACATGGTAAAAACGGTGCCTAAGCCTTATGGGGCTTGGGTTTTCAGCTATATCTTTCATAGCGCCTCGGGCAATCAGCCACATCACCAACTCGCTGCCTTCAGAACCGGCCTCACGCACATAATCAATGTGCGGTATGGCAGCGGCAGCAGCCGGGTCGGCAATCAGCTTGTCCAGGAAAGCGTTGTCAAATTCACGGTTGATCAAACCGGCGCGCGGGCCCTGCAGCTGGTGGCTCATGCCGCCAGTGCCCCAGATGTGCACATTCAAATCTTCGTCAAAACTCTCCACCGCACGGCGGATGGCCTGCCCCAGCTTGAAGCAGCGTTGACCACTGGGCACCGGGTACTGCACCACGTTCACGGCAAAGGGAATCACCGGGCAGGGCCAGGCCTGGGGTTGGCCGCACATCAGACTCAGCGGCACCGTCAGGCCGTGGTCCACGTCCATCTTGTTGACGATGGTGAGGTCAAAGTCCTGCTGGATCACCGACTGTGCGATGTGCGCCGCCAGCGCCGGGTGGCCCTGCACCACCGGCACCGGGCGCGGGCCCCAGCCCTCGTCCGCCGGTTGGTACTGCGCCGCCGTGCCGATGGCGAAGGTGGGGATCATGTCCAGGCTGAACGCGGTGGCATGGTCGTTAAAGACCAGGATGATCACATCGGGCTGCTTGTCTTTCATCCACTGCTTGGAGAACTCATAGCCCTGAAACAGGGGCTGCCAGTAGGGTTCAGCAGTCTTGCCCAGGTCCAGCGCGGCGCCAATGGCCGGCACGTGGGAGGTAAATACGGATGCGGTGATGCGTGCCATGGTGTTCAGTGTCCTGGTTTACCGGCCGCACCTTGCGGCTGGCGGTGGGCTTGGGCGTCGCCGTCTTCGCCAATGAAGCGGTTGCCCTGTACGCTGCGGCCACCGCTGACCATCATGGCGCGGTATTCGTCCTCGGTCATACCGGTCATGCTGCCGGCCATTTGCTGGAAGCTCTTGCCGTCAGTGGCGCCGATCTTGGCCAAAAAGTAGATATTGCCCCCCAGGGCAATGCAGCGGTTCAGATCGCGGCTCAGCACGCCCAGCTTCTGGTCTTCGGTCATCGGCCATTGGTCCAGGTAGGCCCGCTCATCCGCCTTGAAGCGATCGCGGTTGGCGGCCTGCATCAGCGACATGCAGAACTGGTTCAGGTGGTAGCCCTTGCGGCTTTGCTCGGTATCAAAAATGGTGGTGCCTGGCACATCCAGGTACGGTTTATCGAGTGCCATTCAGTTCTCCTCTGGCCAATACAGTCGCATGGGGTTGGTGACGAGCAGCTTTTGTTTCAGCTCGGGCGTGACCGCAATGTGCGGGATAAAGTCGACCAGCAGGCCGTCGTCGGGCATGTGGTCCTTCAGGTTGGGGTGCGGCCAGTCGGTGCCCCACAGCACCCGGTCAGGAAAGGTCTCGACGATGCGGCGGGCAAAGGGCACCACGTCGCGGTAGGCCTGGGCCTCGCCCTGCTGCGCCTTGGGACCGGTCACGCTCAGACGCTCGGGGCAGCTCACCTTGCTCCACACATTGCTGTGCTCGCGCATGAACTTCACAAACAGCTCAAACTCCGGGCCGTCCAGCGGCTTGCTCACGTCAGGCCGGCCCATGTGGTCTACCACGACGGTGGTGGGCAGGGTGGTGAAAAAGTCCCACAGCTCGGGCAGATCCACCGCCTCAAAGTAGATCACCACATGCCAGCCCAGCGGCTTGATGCGGTGGGCGATCTCCAGCAACTCGTCCTTGGGCGTGAAGTCGACCAGCCGTTTGACAAAGTTGAAGCGCACGCCGCGCACGCCGGCCACGTGCAAGGCCTGCAGCTCGGCATCGCTGATGCTGCGCTTGACCGTGGCCACACCGCGCGCCCGACCGCCCGAGGCGACGCAGGCATCCACCATGGCGCGGTTGTCGGCCCCATGGCAGGTGGCCTGCACAATGACATTACGGGCAAAGCCCAGGTGGTCGCGCAGGGCAAACAGCTGCGCCTTGGAGGCGTCGCACGGCGTGTACTTGCGCTCGGGCGCATAGGGAAACTCGGCGCCCGGGCCAAACACGTGGCAGTGGGCGTCGACCGCCCCGGCCGGCAGCTGGAAGCGCGGCTGGGCCGGGCCGGCGTACCAGTCCAGCCAGCCAGCGGTCTTGGTGAAGTCACCTGTGGTGGGTTTGCTCATGGTGGTGGCCTGGAGTTAGTCGATGTAGCGCAGGCCGGCGGCGGCCAACGGTTCGCGCATCTTGTACATGTCCAGGCCCAGCACGCCGGCGGCCAGCTTGGCGCGCTTCTCGCCCTCATTGGCTTCGCGTTGTTGCGCCGCAGCCAGGGCCTTGGCGGCCAGCGCAGCCGGCACACAGACCACGCCGTCGTCGTCAGCCACGATCACATCCCCCGGGGTAACCAGCATGCCGGCGCACACCACCGGCACATTGACCGAGCCCAGCGTGGCCTTGATGGTGCCCTTGCTGGAAATGGCCTTGCTCCAGACCGGAAAACCCATGCGCGTGAGCTCCTTGACGTCACGCACGCCGGCGTCGATCACCAGCGCCCGAGCGCCTCGCGCCTGGAAGCTGGTGGCCAGCAGGTCACCAAAATAGCCGTCCGTGCATTCGGAAGTGATGGCCGCCACCACCACGTCGCCGGGTTGGATCTGCTCCGCCACCACGTGCATCATCCAGTTGTCACCGGGGTGCAGCAGCACGCTCACTGCCGTGCCCGACACCTGGGCACCAGCGTAAATGGGGCGCATATAGGGCTTGAGCAGACCGACGCGGCCCATCGCCTCGTGCACGGTGGCCGAACCCAAAGCGGCCAGAGCGTCGGCGGTGACTCGGTCAGCGCGCTGAATGTTGCGGTACACAACACCTAATTCATACATGATCAGTTTCTCCTTGATGGGGCGGGCGGGGCAGGCGTCGGCTCAGCGGCCGCGCGCCTTGAGGGCCGCGTCCAGGCGTGGGAACACGCGGCGGGCGTTGCCTTCATAGATCTTGTGACGGTCGTCACCGACGACGATAGTCGAGGCCTCGATGTAGCGCTTGGTATCGTCAAAGTAGTGGCCGGTTTCGGGGTCGATGCCGCGCACCGCGCCGATCATCTCGCTGGCAAACAAGATGTTGTCCACCGGGATCACTTTGGTCAGCAGGTCGATGCCGGGCTGGTGGTAGACGCAGGTGTCAAAGAAGATGTTGTGGAGCAGGTGGTCTTTGAGCAGCGGCTTTTTGAGCTCCTGCGCCAGGCCCCGAAAACGCCCCCAGTGGTAAGGCACGGCGCCGCCGCCATGCGGAATGATGAACTTGAGCGTGGGGAAGTCCTTGAACAGGTCGCTGGTCAGGCACTGCATGAAGGCGGTGGTGTCAGCATTCAGGTAATGCGCGCCAGTGGTGTGGAAGCAGCTGTTGCAGCTGGTTGACACGTGGATCATGGCCGGGATGTTGTGCTCCACCATTTTTTCGTAGATGGGATACCAGGCGCGGTCGCTCAAGGGCGGCGATGTCCAGTGACCGCCGGAGGGGTCGGGGTTGAGGTTGATGCCGACATTGCCGTAATCGCGCACGCAGCGCTCCAGCTCCGGGATGCAGGTGGCCGGGTCCACACCCGGGCTTTGCGGCAGCATGGCCGCTGGAATGAAATGGTCCGGGAACAGCTGGCTGACGCGGTAGCACAACTCGTTGCAAATGGCGGCCCAAGTACTGGACACCTCGAAGTCGCCAATGTGGTGCGCCATAAAGCTCGCACGCGGGCTGAAGATGGTCAGGTCACTGCCACGCTCGCGCATCAGGCGCAGCTGGTTGGTCTCGATGCTCTCCCGCAGCTCATCGTCGCTGATCACCAGCTCGGCCACGCGGGGCCGGTTGGCCGGGTCATTCAGAGCGGCAATTTGCCGGTTGCGCCAGGTCTCCAGCGCCTTGGGAGCGGTGGTGTAGTGGCCGTGGCAGTCGATGATCAGGGGGGTTTTGCTCATGGGGGTCCTCAGGTCTTGGCTCATTGGGGTTCAGGCGGGCTGGCCGGTCCACACGGCGGCAGGGATCATCACCTCGCCGCGCATGATCAGGCGGGCCGTGCGCAACAGCGCGGCGCGGGTCACGTTTTGCGGGTTGGCCGGATCCAGCCCCAGCGCCACGCTGAATTCACCCGTGGGGTGCTCCACTGACACCCGCGGTTCATGGCCGGCGTCCATCACCGCCACGCCCTCGCAGACCGAGCCCTGCAGGACGCAGGCCGTACCGACGGTGACGGCCGCCAGCACGCCAATCGCGTCGTGGCAGACGTGCGGGATGAAGCTGCGGGTGCACAGGCTGCCGCCACTGCGCGGCGGCGCGATCAGCGTCATCTTGGGGTAGTTCTTGGCGCTCACATCGCCCAGGCCCATCAGCTGCCCGGTCTGGAGGCGCAGGGCCTCGATGCGCTGCTTGAGCGCGGTGTCGGCGTTGAGCTCGGCCACCGTTTCATAGCCGGTGCAGCCCATATCTGCGGCCTGAAACATCACCAGGGGCATGCCGTTGTCGATACAGGTCACCGGCAGCGTGAAGGGCGCAAAGCCCTCGCCTGTGACGGTCACCAGGTCACGTACCTGGCCGGTGGGGAGTAGGCCCGAGCAAACCGAACCCGCGGTGTCCAGAAAATTGATGGTGATCGGCGCCGAGCTGCCGGGCACACCGTCGATGCGCGCGTCACCGTCATAAGCCACCCGCCGGCCCTGCGGCGTCATCGGCGTCTGCACCGTCACATCACACTGCATATCGGTGTTGAGCGTGAGCACCCGCACCGTGGTGGTATCGCCTTGCGGTTCGATCAGGCCGCGCTCCAGCGCAAACGGCACCACGGCGGCCAGCATGTTGCCGCAGTTGGGGCTGGTGTCCACGGTGTCTTTGTCCGGCTGCAGCTGGGCAAACAAAAAGTCCAGTGCCACCCCGGGCGTGTGGCTGGGGCTGACGATGCCAACCTTGCTGGTCAGCGGGTGGGCGCCGCCCATGCCGTCAATCTGTCGGCGGTCGGGCGAGCCCATCACGGCCAGCAGCACGCGGTCGCGGGTCGGGATGTCAGCCGGTAGGTCCGAGGCCAGAAAAAACGGGCCGCGCGAGCTGCCGCCGCGCATGAACAGGCAGGGAATAGGGGTTTGCATGGCCCGATTGTCCCCTGGCTCAGCCACTTGCACCAGCCCAGTCTGGCACTAGCAGCTATAGCAAAATAGCATAATGGACCCCAGGTTATGATGAATTAACACAGATGGACTTGAAGCAACTGGCTTGTTTTGTACGGGTTGCCGAGCTCGGCAGCTTCACGCGGGCGGCGGTGGCGCTGGGGGTGGCGCAACCGGCGCTGAGCCGGCAGGTGCGGCTGCTGGAGGTGGAGTTGCGCCAGAGCCTGCTGGTGCGCAACGGCCGGGGCGCCGTGCCCACCGAAGCCGGCAAACTGCTGCTGGCCCACGGCCGCGGCATCCTGCACCAGGTGCAGCGCGCCCACGAAGAGCTGGGCCGCCTGCGCGGCGCCCTGGCCGGCCGGGTGGCGGTGGGCCTGCCCACCAGCCTGGCGCGGGTGCTGACGGTGCCGCTGACGCGCGCGTTCCGCCAGGCCATGCCCGAGGCCAGCTTGTCCATCAGCGAGGGCCTGTCGGTGGCCCTGCTCGAGTCACTGCTGAATGGCCGGCTGGACATCGCCGTGCTGTACAACGCCCAAGCCAGCGCCGACCTGGACATCACGCCGCTGATGGTCGAAGAGCTGGTGCTGGTGCAGGCCCGCCCACCCGGACTGGCCGAAGACCCGCCGCCGGGCGCCATTGCGCTACGCGCGCTGGCCGAGCTGCCGCTGGTGATCCCGAGCCGGCCCAACGCCATCCGCATGCATGTGGAGTCGGAACTGGCTGGCATCGGTTGCCGGCCCCGCATCGCGCTGGAAATTGACGGGGTCTCGGCGATTCTGGACCTGGTGGCCGA
>CAJAXU010000470.1 GCA_903948045.1 uncultured beta proteobacterium
CTGGCCCCCTTGGCAACCTGCGACGCCGCCAGTGCCTGGATACCCGCCACATCCTCTTGGTCAAACAATAGCTTTGTGCTTCGGAAGCCGGGGTTGATCCGTTCACCAATGATGGTTAAATTGTTGATTGCCATTCAATGGTCTCCTACCTGGTTGAGTACGTCATCTGCATTCGGGATCACGCGCCGAAAACGGGACACAGCATGTGCCGTGTCGCATGGATTGGGCGCTGTGCGAGGCTCTTGCACTGATGGAAATCTGACTTGCATGCGCATTCAAACAATTTACGGGGCCCGATCCGACAAGTCAATCACCGGCCACAGAGAACTTTGATCCACATCAACCAAGACCGCCAATCAACCCGAGCCGTCGGCCGTTGAGTCACCAGAGACACCAGAGAAACACGGATGAAGTGATCGCCTGCTCAACCCTGCCCGACGAGCAAATTCAGCGCTGCACGCAACGCGGCATCCCGGTGCTGCTCTACAACTGCGTCGCACCAACGCAGAACGCCTGCAGCGTCAGTTGTGACCACGTCAATGCGAACCGTGACATCGCAGACCGCCTATATCGCAAGGGCCATCGCCAGGGCAGGCCTGTCGCATCCAAGGGGTGCGGTGAGGCCAACCTGTGAGCGCGGAGGTGTGTGCCAACGACGGTATGGCTCTGGGGGCGATGGATGCCGCACGGTTCGACTGCGCGCTGCGTGTTCCCGAAGACATCCCTATCGTGGGCTTTGACGATGTCAGCAGTGCACGCCGCCCACCCTATCAATTGACCACGGCACGACAACCCGTCGACAAACTCGCTCGCAACGTGGTGCACCTGATGGTGGAGCGCATAGGGAATGCGCAATTAGCGCCACTTATGCTGCTGTTGCCTGGCGAACTGATGGTCCGCAAGTCGGCCCGCATGGACATCGCGGGAACATCGATCCTCAAGTCACCGGCAGCAGATGCGCTGGCGCCACGTAGCCAGCCGCGTCTAGGCGCATGTCTTGCTGTAACGCCGCCTTGACCACTGCCGGGTGCCAGTCAATAAGCTTGCGTGCGTCGCCACCCAGCATCGACACGATCAAGCCCGGTGTGGAGCCAACATTGCGCAGGCTGCGCCAGGCACTCACCGGCACCGACATCACCGCCCAGGGCGCCAGCACAAGTGGCACTGCCGAGTCCTCGTCGTTGAGTACCAGCTCCCAATCACCCGCCTTGACGATCAACACCTGCGAACAGCTTAGCCGATGGCGAAGCATGCCAGCGCCAGGTTCCGCGCTCAGCCACTCAATGCTCAGCGAATGCGGGTTACCCACAGGAGACTCATGATCGCGGTCTTGGGTCATGCCGTAGCCCACCACAGGCGCGAGCGCCGCTCCGCCACCAGGCAAACGGCCATCGAGCAAGGCCCTGGTAGACCAGTGCAGGTCCTGGGGTCGCACCAAGCGCCTCGCCATCTGCTCAGGTGAATAGCGGCGCAAGCGGGCCATTTCATCGGCGGTCATAGGCGCGATCAGCTCTGTTTCGGGCGGAATCGCACCCCCGGTGGGCACCGAGTCAAACAACAGATTCTCACGCGTCAGATGCAAACCGGTACGCGCTGCGGCATCGATCACACTCGGGGCCCAGAGTATGCCGCCCGAATTATCCTGTCCTAGTGCAGTGAAGATGACACTGTCATCAGGCCCGATGTTGGTGAAGCCGCGAAAGATCCAGGTTGGGATGGAAACAATGTCCCCTTCACGGATGGTGATTTCCCCGTCTTGACCGTCGTTACCCCAACGTACCGCCCATTCGCCGCGAAAACACATGAACACCTCGGCGCTGAAGTGCAGATGCAGGTTATTGACCACGCCATGCGGCATGGACGCCACGCCAAGGTCAAACCCATGTTTACCTTGGATGTTGATCACCTGGCTGGCGTTCTGCGCGACACCCATGCCCACCAGGGCATAGTTCACTTTACGGTCTGAGCCGGGTATGCGGCAGTCCAGGAAGGCCTCTGCACAGGCCACCCAGTCCTTAGGCTGTACATGGCGAGCGTGCGCTTCGTGACCCAGTACGATCGTGTTTTCGGGGCTGAACATGGCTGGATCATTCCTCTATTGAATCAGGGCCAGGAGACCCCCAGGCCTGCAAGGTTCGCGCTTTGTTGAACTCGCGCATGCGCGCGAGCACATCGACGCCGACCTGCCGGTAGACATGCAACAGGTCCACCAACACCCAATTTTCACGAATCAGGCCTTGCTCGCAACGCCAGAAATCCAGGCTGCGCATCGTGATTTTTTGTCCGGCCGGGGCAATGCCGAGCCAGCCGTCGCCGGTGATCGTGGCTCGCATATTGGGCCAGCCGCTCACCGCCACGTAATTGCCTTCAGCAAAAAATTCGCCCTTGCCGCCAGTGCCTTGGCGGTCGGGCATGCCGTTCAGAAACGGGATCTGGTGCCAATGGCGAAACCCTGCGATGCCGCGGCCGGTGCCTATGCCCGACGGCCCGTACCAGCTCATGCGCGGGTGCCAATACTGCTCCAGCTGCATCGCTGCCACACCGCCGCTGGCATGCCGCGACAAGCCGGCCAGCATGTCCAGCACCAGCTGCAAACTGCGCTCAGCACGTGCCGCATCACGCGGCCCTAGCACCAGACCATCCTGGGTGGCTGGGCCCGGCACCTGCCATTCGCGCCCCAGGCTGGGCGCCATCGGCCAGGCACCCGCTTGCAGCATCAGCTCGGGGATGTCCCACAGCGCCCGCAGCTCCACCACCTGGCCGTCCACCATCCGGTAGAACTCATGAAAGCGCATCGCCACTTGGTGCCCGGTGGGCGGGATGTCGAGCCACGGACGCACAAAGGTGCCGGTGTAGTAACCGCAGCAGCCCACCCACTGTGCGCCTTCGGGATCGGGTCCAGCGATGACGATGGTGTCGCGCCGCTCCAGGTCCGGAATGGCCTGCTGCAAGGGCGCATAGGCCTGTTGGTACAGGCCCTCAGGCCCGTCCAGGTCCTCAAACGGCGTGGCCAAGCGCACCACCGCGTCGGGCCGGAACACCTGCCCAAGGGCCGCGCGCACCGCCTCGGGCTGGTAGTTGTACTGCGCAGCACGCAACGGTGCCAGCGCCGCTTTGTTCCGCGCAGGGACATCAGGTGTCGTCATGTTGTTAACCCTTGACCGCGCCCTGGGTCAGCCCCGAGACGATCTGCCGCTGGAACAGCAGCACCAGAATGATCAGCGGGATGGTGATGCTGACCGCACCGGCTACGCCCTGCATCAAAAACGCTTCGCTGTCGGCCGAGATGGCGTTGGCAATCGCGGCCGGCATGGTCATGCGCTCGGCATTGACCAGCGAGGAGCTGAGCAGAAAGTCGTTGTAGGCCAGCAAAAAACTGAACAGGCCGGTGGTGACCACGCCGGGCCACATCACCGGGATGATGACGCGGCGGAACGCCTGGAAGCGGCTGCAGCC
>CAJAXU010000471.1 GCA_903948045.1 uncultured beta proteobacterium
ATTCACGAATACATCCTGAAAAACTGGCGCATGGTCAAGGTGGCCACCACCAAAGCCCAGCGCAAGCTCTTCTTCAACCTGCGCTCGATGAAGCAGCGGTTCAAGGCCGACGACGCCGCCAGCGACAGCGGCACGCACCGCGACACGCTCAATGAGGCGCAGATTGACGCCATGGCGCGCGAGTTGAAGGTTAAGCGCGAAGAAGTGATCGAGATGGAAACCCGGCTGTCGGGTGGCGACGTGCTGCTAGACCCGAGCCCATCGGATGACGGCGACGAAGCCTTTGGCCCGATCACCTACCTGACCGATGCCAACCATGAGCCAACCGCCATGATTGAAGCCCGCGAACGCGACACGCTGGCCAGCGACGGCATCGCCATGGCGCTGGAGGCGTTGGATCCGCGCAGCCGCCGCATCGTGGAAGAGCGCTGGCTCAAGGTCAACGACGACAGCTCGGGCGGCATGACGCTGCACGAGCTAGCCGCTGAGTACGGCGTCAGTGCAGAGCGGATCCGCCAAATCGAGGTGGCTGCCATGAAGAAGATGAAGACCACGCTGGCCGCATACGCCTGATCAACCACGGGTCGATTGGGGGCCAACCCGGCTCCGATTTGCGCCACAATGCCCCTGACGGTTTTTCCCCCGCAGGGGCTTTTTCTTTTTTCAGGGGTTTTCAATGCTGCGCAGATTGGCTCAAATTGCTACTTTTTTGGTAGCAAACTATGCTTTATTGACGGGGGCTACAGCCCAAATTTCCCCTCAAAGCACGCCAGGCTGGCCGAGCCAAGCGGTGCGGCTGGTGGTCGGCTTCCCAGCCGGCTCATCGCCTGACCTGACAGCGCGCGCCTTTGCGGAGCCACTGGCAAAAGCGCTCGGCCAAACGGTTCTGGTCGACAACAAGGTGGGCGCGGCCGGCAATATCGCGGCGGACTTTGTGGCCAAAGCGACCGACAACCACACCATCGGCCTGATGATCAATGGCAACATGACAATTGCCAAGCTGCTCAACCCCAAACTGCCCTATGACCCGCTGACCGACCTGACCCCGGTCAGCCTGATTGGCGTGTCGCCACTGGTACTGTGTGCCCCGGCCAATGCGCCAGGCGCCAACGCCGACGAGTTTTTGGCGGCCGCCCGCGCCGGCGGCAACCGCTGGAACTACGGTACACCGGGCGTTGGCACCGTGGGCCACCTCGGGATGGAGCTGTTCAAGGCCAAGACCGCTACCGCCGCCGTGCATGTGCCCTACCCCGGCTATCCCCAGGTCACCACCGCCATGATCGGCGGCGATCTGCAGTTAAGTCTGCTGCCGCCAGCCCTGGCTAGCGCCCAGGTCAAGGCCGGCAAACTACGCGCCATAGGCATCACCGCCAGCACCCGTAGCACGCTGGTCCCCGAGCTGCCAAGCCTGTCAGAGGCCGGGGTGAAAGACTTCAACCTTGAAATCTGGAACGCCGTGGCCGCACCTAACAGCCTGCCCAAGCCAGTGGTGGCACGCCTCTCGGCGCTGCTGTCTGAGATTGCCCGGACACCGGAGATGCGGCAAAAGCTGTTTTCGCAGGGCTGGCAGGTGGTGGGCAGTACGGCAGAAGAACTGGCCAGCCGCGTCAAGCTGGATACTGCCCAGCTCGGGCAGATCATCACCAGTCAGGGCATCAAGGCGGAATAGCCGCCAGCGCGCTCAGGCGCCCTTGATCAGCAGGGCGATATCAGCCGCCAATGCTGCCGCACCGCTGCCGTAGCGGGTGTACAGCCGCAGTTTGCCGCGCGGGTCGTAGATGTAGCAGCCGGCCGTATGGTCCATGCTGTAACTGGTGGGGGTCTTGCCCTCGACCTTCTTGTAATAGACCTTGAAGTCTTTGGCCAGTGCGGGCAAGGCCGCGGCGCTCGGGATCAGCGCCAGAAAAGCCGGGTCGAAATTGCCCATGTAGGCCTTGAGGATCTCCGGCGTGTCACGCTCGGGATCGACCGTGATAAACACCGCCTGCAGGCGTTCGCCGTCTTTGCCCAGCAATTTTTTGACCTCGGCCAGTTCGGCCATGGTCGTCGGGCAGGCATCGGGACATTGGGTATAGCCAAAAAAGACCACCACCACTTTGCCAGCGAAATCACGCACGCTGCGCAACTGACCGTTGTGGTCTGTCAACGAGAAGCCGCGTGCGTAGTCGGCACCAGTGACATCAATGGCGGCAAAGTCTGGCTTTTTGTCAGAACAGGCAGAAAATAGGGCACTAGCCCCCGCCACCATTGAGGTTGTTGCTATTATTCGAATAGCGGATCGTCGTTGCATGGGCGCCTTAGAGCAGGTAATGGTCCACCAAAAGCGCTGCGAACAGCGCGCTGAGGTGGATCAGCGAAAAGCGAAAGGTTTGCCGTGCCAGCGCATCGGAATACTGCCGCCAGAGCCGAAAACCATACCAGCAAAACCCCAGACTCAGCCCCACCGCCACCAGCAGGTACAACCAGGAACTCATGCCATACACATAGGGCAGCAGGCAGGCGGCAAACAGCACCAGGGTGTAGAGCAGCACCTGCAGCCGCGTGAATTCATTGCCGTGCGTCACCGGCAGCATCGGCAAGCCAGATTTGCGGTAGTCCTCGACACGGTACAGCGCCAGCGCCCAGAAATGCGGCGGCGTCCACAGAAAAATGATCAGAAATAGGATCAGCGCCTCAGGGCCCACGTCACCGGTCATGGCAGCCCAGCCCAGCACCGGCGGCATGGCGCCGGAGGCGCCGCCGATCACGATGTTCTGTGGCGTCAGCGGCTTCAGGATCACGGTGTAGACCACCGCGTAGCCGACAAAGGTGGCAAAAGTGAGCCACATGGTCAATGGGTTAACCCAAACGTACAGCAGCACCGAACCCAGGCCACATAACACGGCCGAGAACAGCAGGGTCTGGCCATTGCCGAGCTGGCCCTTGGCGGTGGGGCGCCAAGCGGTGCGCTTCATCTTGGCGTCAATACCCTGCTCCACAA
>CAJAXU010000472.1 GCA_903948045.1 uncultured beta proteobacterium
CGATGGGTAATTTACGCAGGTTGTCCAGCGTGGCGCCGCGCCAGCCGTAAATGGATTGGTCGTCATCACCAACCGCTGTGAACCGCGCCTGAGTGGCCGGGTTGCCGCCAACCAGCAATTTGAGCAATTCATATTGGGTCGCATTGGTGTCCTGGTACTCATCAACCAGGACATGCCCCATGAAGCCTTGCCAACGCTGCCGGGCCGCCTCATGGTGTTGCATCAATTTCAAGGGCAAGCTGATGAGGTCGTCAAAATCCACACTCTGGTAGGCCGTCAGACGCTCTTCGTAATGCGCCATCACGCGCGCGATCTGCCGCTCCCCATCGTCTTTGGCGGCCAGCGCCGCACGCTCGGCGTTGAGTCCCATGTTTTTCCACAGGCTGATGGTCCACTGCCACTGCCGGGCGGTGGCGGCGTCGACGGTGCCGCCGGCGTCTTTCAGGATGCTGGTGACGTCATCGCTGTCAAGAATCGAAAACTGCGGCTTGAGGCCGAGCGCGCTGCCATCCTGGCGCAGCATACGCACGCCCAAAGCGTGAAAAGTACAGATCAGCACCTCCCGCGCCGCGCCGCCAATCAGCCCCTTGGCACGTTCGCGCATTTCTGCGGCGGCCTTGTTGGTGAAGGTAATGGCAGCAATGCGGCCGGGCGCTAGGCCCGACTGAATCAGGCGCGCAATCTTGTGGGTGATCACCCGGGTCTTGCCCGAGCCCGCCCCTGCCAGCACCAGGCAAGGACCGTGCATGTAGTTGACGGCCTCCTGCTGAGCCAGGTTCAGGCCGGGGGGTGGAGAGGACACTGCAGTCGCTATCTTAAACCCGTGGGCAGACGCCACGACCTGGTCACAGGATCAATCAGCGCCCTGCCAGCGGGTAGGCTGGGTCGTTGTAGCCGGGCGTGGAGGAATGCCCGGGCGAGACCAGACTGTTCACCAGCACTTCATCCTCCGGGGTGATCTGGACCTCGAGGGCACCAAGATAATCCTGCCATTGGGCCAGCGTGCGTGGGCCGGCGATGACTGAGCTGATGTTCCGATTGGCCAGCACCCAGGCGGTGGCGAAATGCGCCAGTGACACACCTTTGGCTTCACAGTGAACACGCAGGGTTTGGGCAATGGCCAACGACTCCTGGCGAAACTCGGTTTCCATCATCCGCTTGTCAGCCCGGGACGCGCGCGAGCCCGCCTGTGGGGTTTGGCCTGGTGCGTACTTGCCGGTCAAGACACCGCGCGCAATCGGGCTGTAGGGCACCACACCCAAGCCGTGGTGCCCACAGGCCTCCAGAATTTCCGACTCAGGCAGGCGATTGAGCAGGTTGTAGTAGGGCTGGCAAACCACAGGTCCGGGCATGTTGAACTGGCGAGCCAGATGCACCATCTCGCTAATACGCCAGCCGCGAAAATTCGACACCCCCCAATAGCGAATCTTGCCGTCGCGCAGCAAGGCTTCAATGGCGCGCAGCGGCTCTTCCAAGTCCATGCCGTTGAAATCGCGGTGTAGGTAGTAGACGTCCAGATAGTCGGTCTGCAGTCGCTGCAAGCTGTCCTCGCAGGCGCGCAGCACCCAGGTTCTAGAGTAACGGCCCTCATTGGGGCGGTCGGACAAGGGATTGCCCACCTTGCTGGCCAGCACCCAGTGCTGCCGCTGGCCCTGCAGCAGTTCGCCCACCATCTGTTCAGACTTGCCGTGTGAATAGACATCGGCGGTGTCAATGAAATTGCAGCCGTGGGCATGCGCGTGGTCGACGATGAGACGCGCCTCCTCCAGACTGGTCTGGTCAGCAAACATCATGGTGCCTAGGCACAGGCGGGACACTTTGAGAGGGCTTTTGCCAAGAGTTTTAAGGTGCATCATCGATCTGAGGGCAAGTTGGAAATTTACATCGGCCATTATCGGCCCGCCTAGGGGACCGCCGCTGGGCCATGTCGCCGCCCCCGCAGCCCACCTAGGGCAAGGACAGTTTCAGGATGTTGCTTGGCCGTAACGCGCAAAGGCCAAGGCGGTGGGCGTGGTGCTGGCACCAGGTTGTTGCGGCAGTTGGTAGTGGCCGTCCACGACGCGTGCCGGCTCTTCAAAACAGTCCCGAATCCAGGGGATGTACTCCAGCACGGCGCAGGCGGCGCGGCTGAAGTTCAAATGCTGATGAACCTGACTCATGTCACCGGCATGGGGCGCAACCGGCAGCCGATGTGCCGCAGCCAGCTCGACCACCCGCAACACCTCGGTCAGACCAGCCATGCGCGTGACATCCGGCTGCAACCAATGAACGGCGCCCTGCCCGATGAACTCGGCGAAGGCATCCACACTGTAGAGTTGCTCGCCCAGGGCAACTGGGATGCTGGTGGCCCGGGACAGTTGAGCATGCCGTTGCACTGCGTCGTACCACAGCGGTTCCTCAAACCAGTACACATTCTGGTCTTCGGCGGCACGACAAAATCGCAAACAGTCGGGCAGGTCCCATTTGCCGTTGCCGTCAATGGCCAGGGTCACATGCTCCCCTACGGCATGACGTACAGCGCGCAGGCGCGTCAGGTCGCGTTCCACCGTGGAGCCGACCTTGATTTTGATGCCGGTGAAGCCTGCTGCCACCGCTTGTTGGGCGCCTTGCACCAACTGCGCATCCGGAATCGACAGCCAGCCGATGTCGGTGTTGTAAGCGCGCACTTGCTGCCTTACGGCGCCACCCAGGCACTGCCATAGCGGCACTTGCTGTTCTTTGGCCCGCAGGTCCCACAGCGCCACGTCCACCGCCGCATGGGCCAGCGACGTTATACCGGCACGTCCCACCCACTGTAGAGCGGGCTGACGGGCAACCCGCTGCCACAAGCGCTCTATGTCGTTGGCGTCCTCGCCGACCAACAAGGGCGCAAGACACGTGTCAATGCATCGCGTGATTAACTGGTCACTCGGGAGGTGGGCGTGGGTGCCGGTGAACCCATAGCCCTGCAATCCGTCCTCGGTTCGGACACAGGCCCCAACGACGCCCCAGTGCGAAATGGTGTGGGTGCTGTCAGCAATCTGGCTGCCGGTCACCGGGATGTGCAGGATGAACGATTCAATGTGTTGGATGCGCATATTGGAAGCCGTCGAGGCCGGTGCAAGTATTGGCGCCATGTTAGCGCCGTCCGACGCCACCGACCTTATGATTTCTGGTGCACGCCTTCTGTAACCGCACCTACACCACTCGCAATGGCCACCGTGAAAATAAGCGGGCTTACAGCCCTTCTTTATCTGCCCCTCCTGGGAGAGCCTGGCCGATGGGATAACTCGGCAGCTCGGCGCAGTTATGTCACCCAATCTTGAGGTGCGCTTTGCGCCCGACTTCAGGTCACACCGCAGGAACCTTGCCCCCGCAACCGTCACCTTCAGTCACGGACTGTCGAAAAAGACGTTCGAGAGTCGTCGTGGCAAGGTGCGAGCGGGTCAGCAGTCAACACTCGACTGACAATCATGTCCAGGGCGGGCTTGGCATTGCCTTGTTTGTCCAGCCAGACTTTGGGGGTCAATACACCTGCGACGGCGATTGCATCGCCCTCGGCCAATGCGAGCAGTGACGCGCTGACATGAGGTGCGAACGCGATGGCGTTGACAATCAGACTCTCGCCATCGCCCGCTACGACTCTCACTTTGGCCAGGGTAAATGAGCTGTCGTTCTTGCCGTCACGGGTCTCGGCCGGCGCCATCATGGTGCCGGCAATCAACGCTTGGATCATGAATACCCTTGTCACTGTCCGAGTACAAAGCACAACGCCCACATAAAGTGGGCGTTGTGTTGGCAGCAGGACTGCCTTTTTTTGGTTGCGCGAGAAGGATTTGAACCTCCGACCTTTGGGTTATGAGCCCAACGAGCTACCAGACTGCTCCATCGCGCGGTAGAATATTATTATAGCCTATTCAGCCTTGCCCGTGTCAGCAGCAACGGTTTCATTTTCAGCGGGGCGATCCACCAACTCGACCAAAGCCATGGGTGCATTGTCACCAACGCGGAAACCCATCTTCAGGATACGGGTGTAGCCACCAGGACGGGACTTGAAGCGCGGGCCCAGATCATTGAACAACTTGACGACGCTGTCACGATCACGCAGGCGATCGAAGGCAAGCCGACGGTTGGCAACTGTGGCCTCTTTGGCCAAGGTGATCATCGGCTCGACCACGCGACGCAGCTCTTTAGCCTTGGGCAGAGTTGTCTTGATGACTTCATGCTCAATGAGCGAATTCATCATATTGCGCAACATCGCCAAGCGATGCTCGCTGGTGCGATTAAGTTTTCTTAGTCCGTGTCCGTGACGCATGGTGCTTTCCTTTGGTTTTTAATGGGGGTCAGCCGTATCAGGTACTGCCCGTGCACTTGAGCCCCAATTTAGGGCTCCGGGATTCAACGCTTTTCGAGGGCAGCAGGCGGCCAGCTTTCCAGCTTCATGCCCAGAGTAAGACCTCGAGAAGCCAAAACTTCCTTGATCTCGTTCAAGGATTTGCGGCCCAAGTTTGGCGTCTTCAACAACTCATTCTCAGTCCGTTGGATCAGATCACCAATGTAGTAGATGTTCTCGGCCTTCAGGCAGTTCGCGGAACGCACTGTCAACTCCAGCTCATCTACCGGGCGCAGCAAGATCGGGTCAAACTGCGAGCTACCACGGGGCGATGGCATATCAAAGGCTGCCAGCTCACTGCCTTCGAGTTGGGCAAACACTGCCAACTGCTCGACAAGAATCTTGGCCGATGAGCGTACCGCATCCTCAGCAGAAATCGCACCATTGGTCTCGATCTCCACCACCAGCTTGTCCAGATCGGTGCGCTGCTCAACGCGGGCGCTCTCCACTGTATAACTGACACGCTTGACCGGTGAGAACGAAGCATCCAACACAATGCGTCCAATAGACTTGGTCGGCTCATCGCCATGACGGCGCATAGTGCCAGGCACATAGCCACGTCCTTTTTCGACCTTGATCTGCATGTCCAGCTTGCCACCCTGTGACAGGTTGGCAATCACGTGGTCAGGGTTGATGATCTCAACGTCGTGCGGCGTCTGAATATCACTGGCCAAAACGACGCCTTCGCCATCCTTGCGTAGACTCAAGGTGACTTCGTCGCGGTTGTGCAGCTTGAAAACAACGCCCTTCAGATTGAGCAGAATATTGACCACGTCTTCTTGCACACCGTCAATGGACGAGTACTCATGCAGCACCCCTGCAATGGTTACTTCCGTCGCGGCATAACCCGACATTGACGACAACAAAACGCGGCGCAGAGCATTTCCCAGCGTATGGCCATAGCCGCGCTCGAACGGCTCGAGAGCAACTTTGGCACGGTTCAGTCCAAGTTGCTCGACATTGATGGCTTTGGGTTTCAGTAGACTATTTTGCATGCAGACTTCCTCTCAATACCCCCGGTTCGTTACGCCGGTAAGGCTGGTGAAGCACCTGAAGCGCGGTGCCCAGCGCCTCAGGAACGGTTTCAACTGGAACAGCGTATCGTCGTCATCAACGCGAGTACAACTCAACAATCAGGGATTCGTTGATATCGGCACCAAACTGGTCGCGATCGGGCATGGCCTTGAAGGTTCCCTCTGCCTTGTCGATGCTGACCTCAACCCAAGCGGGCATGCCAACTTGTTGCGCCAACTGCAGCGCCTCGGCGATGCGATTTTGCTTCTTGGACTTGTCCCGGACCGCGATCACATCGCCAGTCTTGACCATGTAAGAAGGAATATTGACGCTCTTGCCATTGACCGTCATAGCCTTGTGCGACACCAGTTGACGTGCCTCAGCCCGCGTCGAACCAAAGCCCATGCGATACACCACGTTGTCGAGGCGGGACTCGAGCAGGACCAATAGGTTGGAGCCCGTGTTGCCCTTGCGGCGATCTGCCTCTTCAAAGTAGCGGCGGAACTGCTTCTCCAGCACGCCATACATGCGCTTGACCTTTTGCTTCTCGCGAAGCTGCAGACCATAGTCAGACGTCCGGGCACCAGAGGTGCGACCATGCTGCCCTGGCTTGGAGTCAAATTTGGCCTTGTCTCCGATAGAGCGACGTGCGCTCTTCAAAAACAGGTCAGTGCCTTCACGGCGGGATAATTTGGCCTTTGGGCCTAGATAACGTGCCACTTGAACTTCCTTTTTGTCAACTACCGTACAAAAGCACGGGAGCCAACAGCGCGACGCTGTTGGCGGTGGTCTTGTTTAAAGATCAGATGCGACGGCGCTTTTGCGGACGGCATCCGTTGTGAGGGACCGGTGTCACATCAGCAATCATATTGATGCGAATTCCAAGTGCCGCCAACGCCCTCACTGAGGACTCGCGACCCGGACCGGGACCCTTGATTTCGACATCAAGGTTCTTGATGCCTTGCTCAATGGCGGCACGTCCAGCCACTTCGGAGGCGACCTGGGCCGCAAACGGGGTGGATTTTCGTGAGCCTTTGAAACCCTGTCCACCAGACGATGCCCACGACAAGGCATTACCCTGACGATCGGTGATCGTGATGATGGTGTTATTGAACGAAGCATGGACGTGTGCTACGCCATCTGCAACGTTTTTGCGAACTTTTTTACGAACCCGTTGGGCTGCGTTATTGGCGGGAGCTTTTGCCATGGTGGTCTTTCAATCCCTGTTATTTCTTCAATGACGCAGCAGCCTTACGGGGGCCTTTACGCGTACGAGCGTTGGTACGGGTGCGTTGACCACGCATCGGCAGCCCACGACGGTGACGGAAACCGCGATAGCAACCTATGTCCATCAAGCGCTTGATGTTCATGGTGGTTTCACGCCGCAGATCACCCTCGATAGTGAACTGTGCAATTTGATCTCGAATTTTCTCGAGATCAGAGTCGGTCAAATCCTTGACCTTCTTTGAATAAGCAATGCCACAAGCTTCGCAAATTTTGCGAGCGCGGGTGCGGCCGATTCCAAATATGGCGGTAAGACCAATTTCAGAATGCTGCTGCGGCGGAATATTGATGCCAGCGATACGTGCCATTTTCGTCCTCTAACACTCTTGCAATCAACCCTGACGCTGCTTGTGAC
>CAJAXU010000473.1 GCA_903948045.1 uncultured beta proteobacterium
CCGCTGGTCACCACAGACTGCACCATCGGCCCCTGGGTCACCACCACCACCTCCACCGGTTTGCCGCGGCCAGACCAGGCCAGCCCGGCTACCCCACCGGCGGCGATCAAGGCGACCAAGACCCACTGTGTGCGCGAAACTTTCATGGCGGGATTGTGCTTGATCACACCCCTGGAGGACGGCGGCGCTGATCGGCCACCTTTAAAAATCGCAGTTCATTGACATACGACAGCCCATCAGGCACTGAACAGCTCTGAATGCGTCCCGAAGATGAGTTATGGATCTGAATTGAGTTTTAAGCAAGGCTTTCTCTCATCAGGTCACCCCCCTAGCCTTCTGGCACCACCTCACCAGCCGTCATTTCAGAAAGCAAAGCTGCCATTGTGATGATGCGGCAACCGGTGGCCAGATGAAACGCCTGCGCCAGGACCAACAGGTCTTTGTCGCCCGAAACCAGTCGCTGAGCCTGGCCCGAAACGGCCAGCTGCAAAAACGGTATGTCCAGCGGGTCGCGGCATTCAGGGACCCGGGGCGGTGGTTGGGGCATGCGCACCGTCTGGGCATAGGGCAGAAAGTCGGCCAGCAACTCCTCTTGCTCGCCCCTGGTCAGGGCGAACTTGGGGTATGCCAGCACCCGCACCAGCTCTTGCACCGTGACCGCGCTGACCAAGGGCACAAAGTCGCCCGCTTGCCAAGCCCGGCGAAGCTGCCCGGCCTGGCCGCCGCCAAACACCAACGCCGACAGCACCACATTGGTGTCCAGCACCACGCGCAGTGGGCTGGTCACGGCTTGTTGGGCGTGTAGGGTGCTACTGGCTCTGCGGCACGGGCCGGCGCTTCAACCGGGGCTCTGGCCCAATCGACCGCCTGGGCCAGGTCTGCCTCCGTCAAGGCCAGCTCGGTCAGCTTGGCCCGCACCGCATCGCCGCGTTGAATGCGCACTGGCGTGAGGATGATCTGCCCGGCCCGTACTTCCACGTCAAAGTACTCGGCCGCGGCCACAGCCTGCGTAACACTCTTAGGCAGGGTAAGCTGATTTTTGGAAGTCATTTTGGCCAACATAGCGCATCTCCCAAGGTAAGGAATCCTTACTTTATCTCAATTTCTGCGCTTCGATGTTGACTCTGTCCGATTGCACGGGCGCTGGTCAGCTCCCCAAGGGCGTTCAGCCCTGCGCCGCAATCACCTTGATCTCCACCCCGTACTCCGGCCCGGCCAAGCGGGCGCTGTGAACCGTGGCGCGGGCAGGCGTATGGCCGGGCACCACCCACTCTTGCCAAGCCCGGTTCATCTCGCTGAAGGTGTCCATGTTGGTGAGCCAGATGGTGGCTGAGAGCACGCGGCTTTTGTCGCTGCCGCTGAGCGCCAGCAGGCGGTCAATGCTGGCCAGCGTCTGCTGGGTCTGGGTGTAGATGTCGGGGCCGCAGCCGTCGTCGGCCACCTGGCCGGTCAGGTACACGGTGTTTTGGTGGATGACAGCCTCGGACAGGCGGGGGCCGATTTCTATGCGTTGAATGCTCATGGTGGTGAATGGTTGTTGGTGGGAAATTCTTTACTTGCCGCGGCCCAC
>CAJAXU010000474.1 GCA_903948045.1 uncultured beta proteobacterium
GTGTTGGTGGTGGATGACAATGCCGGGGCGCGGGCGCGTCTGAACGACATGCTGGTCGGCATGAAGTTCAGTGTCGAGACGGCCGATGGCGGTGCCGCAGCCTTGCAAGCCATTGGCCTTGCCCAGGCGCAACGCCATGCCTATGACGTCGTCTTGCTGGACTGGAAAATGCCAGATATGACGGGCGTGGACGTGGCGCGTCAGATACGCGCCATGGCATTGACCAAGCAGCCTCACCTGTGCCTGGTGATGGCCTTTGGGCGCGAGCACCTGTACGCCGCCGCAATGCCCGAGGGCCTGGACAGCCTGCTGGTCAAGCCTGTCAGCCCCTCTGTGTTGTTTGACCACATGATGCGGGTGCTGGGGCGAGAGGCATTCCAGGCGCGTCCTGCCATGCCGGCCGGTGGTTTACCTTTGACGGCAATCGACCTCAGTTCCTTGGTGGGCGCCAGCATTTTGCTGGTGGAAGACAATGAGATCAACCGGGAAGTTGCCAGCGAGATGCTGCAGGATGCCGGCATTCGCGTCACCACGGCCGAGCACGGCCAGCAAGCGCTGGACCGCCTGGTAGCGGGTGAGCTGTTTGACCTCGTCTTGATGGACATGCAAATGCCGGTGCTGGACGGCATAGCCGCGACAGCGGCGATCCGGGCTCTGCCAGCGCATCATGCTCTGCCGATTGTGGCCATGACCGCCAACGTGATGGCGACGGATCGGCAACGTTGCCTGGACGTCGGCATGAATGATTTTGTGGCCAAGCCGATTGACGCGGACCAGCTGTGGGGTGCACTGTTGCGCTGGATGCCGCGGCTCCGCGAGGCCAAAGGCGGCCTTGAAGCCGCGCCTGTGCCACTGGTGCCGAGTGATGCAGACTTGCCCGATGAGGAACTGTCGCCGCTGCCCTGGGCCATCGACGGGCTCGATGCCACCTTAGGGCTACGCCGTTGTCTGGGCAAGCCGGAGCTTTACCGCTCGCTGCTCAGGCAATTTGTCGATCGACAGGGCCATATTGGCCAGGAGCTGCAAGAGGCCATCGACCACGCCCAATGGGATGCGGCCCAGCGGTTGGCCCATACCCTCAAAAGTGTGGCGGGTAATCTGGGCGCCATACGGCTGCAGGAAAAGGCCGAGGTGCTAGAGCGCAGCATCAGCGAGCACCAGGGCACATCGGTCGACCGGGCTGGCTTGCTGAACCAGATCACGGCGATTGATCAAAGCATGCACATCCTGAGCAAGCAACTCGGTGCGGCCCTGGGCCTGACCCAGCCGGTCGTGATGCGGGCCGAGCCGGTGGCAGGGGCCGGCGCCACCAGTGACTCGGATGACGCCTTGCAGGCGGTGCGGACCGATTTGGTTCGCTTGCTGATGCAGGGTGAGTTTGGGGCGGTGGAGCTGCTGGAGCGCCATAGCGCGCAACTGGCGCTGTCCATGGGGGCTGATTTTGAGCGCCTGGTGCGCGCGGTCGAAGCCTTTGACTTTGATGGCGCCCTGCTGATCCTTGGCAGCAAGGATGCTGTCGACCGTTCAACAGTACCCGCGGAAGATGAGTAACAGCAACCACCAAACCAAGGGCAGGGCCACCGTCATGGTGGTGGATGACACACCGCAAAACCTGGTGCTGATGACGGAGTTGCTGCGACAGGATTACCGGATCCTGGTGGCCAATGGGGGTGAGCGCGCGCTCACACTCCTGAGCAGCGAGACCTTGCCAGACCTGATCTTGCTCGACATCATGATGCCAGACCTGGATGGCCATGAAGTGCTGCGCCGCATCAAGGCGAACCCGGCCACCCGCGACATCCCGGTCATTTTCTTGACGGCCAAGTCGGAGTCGGCCGACGAGATCTTGGGGCTGCAGCTTGGCGCTGTCGATTACATCACCAAGCCGATCAGTCCGCCGATCGTGCGGGCGCGGGTGCGCACCCACTTGGCGCTCAAGGCCGCCGCCGACTTTTTGCGTGACAAGTCCGTTTACCTGGAGACCGAGGTGGCACGCCGCACCAAGCAGCTCAGCGCCATTCAGGACGTGACCGTGCTGGCGATGTCATCCATGGCGGAGACCCGGGACAATGAAACCGGCAACCATATCTTGCGTACCCAGCGCTATGTGAAGCGCTTGGCGCTGCAACTGCAGGGGCATCCCAGGTTCAGCCAGGCGTTGGGCGATGCTTACATCGAGCTGCTGTTCAAGTCGGCGCCCTTGCACGACATCGGCAAGGTGGGTATCCCCGACCATATTTTGCTCAAACCCGCGCCCCTGACGGAGCCCGAATTCGAGGTGATGAAAACCCACACCACGATCGGCTTTGATTCGATTGCCAGAGCCGAAAGGGCCCTGGGGGTCGAGGTTGATTTCTTGTTGCTGGCCAAGGAAATTGCCTTGTCGCACCAGGAAAAGTGGGACGGCAGTGGCTACCCGCAGGGCCTGGTGGCCGATGCCATACCCCTGTCGGCGCGCCTGATGGCTGTGGCGGACGTGTATGACGCGCTGATCAGCAAGCGGGTCTACAAGGACGCGATGTCACACGAACAGGCCCTGGCTATCATGGCCAAGGGCCGGGCTTCGCATTTTGATCCTGACATTCTGGATGCCTTCTTCGACACACATGAGGATTTCCGCGCCATTGCCAGGCAATACACCGATGAGGGCCTCTAGGGGTTGATGGTCTTTGACCCTACCCTTCAAAGGGGATTTTCTGGCAGGTGGTCTGCAGAGGGTGTCGTGCCGTATAACGCTCGGCATACTTAGAGCGAACCGTTGGAGACCTCGGCATGGAAAAAATTGATCGCTCGGTGATCCTGGTGGTGGACGATACGCCAGAGAACCTGCAGCTGATGAGCGCTTTGCTGCGAGACCACTACAAGGTGCAGGTGGCCGGCAGTGGTGAGAAGGCGCTCAAACTCATGGCTGGTGGGGTGTTGCCCGATCTGGTGCTGCTGGATATTTTGATGCCCGGCATGGATGGCTATGAGGTCTGCCGGCGCATGCGGGACGACCCTCGCATGCGGCAGGTACCGGTGATTTTTGTCACCGCCAAGTCGGACAGCGAGGACGAGGAGCAGGGCCTCGACCTGGGCGCTGTGGATTACATCACCAAGCCCATCAGTCCGGCCATCACCCTGGCCCGCATCCGCACCCATCTGTCGCTCAAGCGCGCGGCAGATCTGTTGCAAGACCGTAACCAGACGCTAGAGGACGAGGTCCGGCGCCGTACCCGTGAGCTGTCGAGCATTCAAGACGTGACCATCATGGCCATGAGCTCACTGGCCGAGACGCGTGACAATGAAACCGGCAACCACATTCGCCGAACCCAAAATTACGTCAAGGCCTTGGCGCTGCAGTTGCAGCCTCACCCCAGATTCTCGTCCTACCTGAGCGCTGAGCAGATAGAGCTGTTGTACAAGTCGGCACCCTTGCATGACATTGGCAAGGTCGGTATTCCCGACAGCATTCTTTTGAAGCCGGGCCGGCTTGACCCGGCAGAGTTCGAGATCATGAAAACCCACACCACCTTGGGTCGCGACGCCATTTTGGCGGCAGAAAACCTGCTGGACTCACCTAATTCATTTTTGCAGTGCGCACGCGAAATCGCCTTGTCGCACCAGGAAAAGTGGGACGGCAGTGGCTACCCGGAAGGCCTTAAGGGCGATGCCATCCCGATCTCGGCCCGGCTGATGGCGCTGGCCGATGTCTACGACGCCTTGATCAGCCGGCGGGTGTACAAAGCGCCAATGTCGCATGAGCAGGCCTTCAAGATCATCACGGACGGGCGGGGTACCCACTTCGATCCTGATATCGTCGACGCTTTCCTGGCGATTGCCGAGGATTTCAGGGCGATCGAGCGGCGCTTTTCAGATGAGCATTGACGCTCGGCGGCCCTACTCCGCAGGCCTGAGACGCTATCCCACCCAACAAGGAGAACAACGTGGCCATTAATGACGACCTGGACAACATCCTCTTCAAGTTCGACATCACCAGCACCGATGTCGCCATGGTGCGCCAAGCCGGCACGCTTATCGACGACACCTTGGGCGATATGGTCGGTGATTTTTACGCCTGGATGGCCCAGCACGAGGAATACAAAACCTTCTTCGGCGGTAATTCGCACACCCTGCAGCGGGTGCAAGCTTTGCAGATGGACCACTGGCGCACTTTCTTCAAAGCCAACCTGGACGAGCCCTACTTTGCCTCGCGACGCCACATTGGCGCGGTGCATGCCCGCATCGACCTGCCCAATGACATTTACTGTGCCGGCATGTGCCTGTCTGACCGCTTGCTCAATGAGCGCCTGCGCGGCATGGCGCCACCGCCCCCCAATCTGGACCGTATGGCGGCCTCGGTCAGCAAAATGGTGTTCTTGGACAACTACTTGGTGCTCGATGAGATCTCACGCATCCAGAAAGAAAAAATCCTGGCCAACAGCAAGTCTTTGCTGGAGATGTCGACCCCGGTGACGCCGATCTGGGAGGGCATTTTGTTGTTGCCCCTGGTCGGCATCATTGACTCGGTGCGGACCCAGGACATCATGAACAAGACCCTGTCCAAGATCGGGGAAACCCGGGCCAAGATCTTTGTACTGGACATCAGCGGCGTGGGTGCGGTGGACACCGCAGTGGCCAATCAGCTGATCAAAATCACCAAAGCCACGCTGCTGATGGGCTGTGAGTCGATCATCTCCGGTATTTCGCCGGCGATTGCGCGCACGCTGGTGGAGCTGGGCATCCAGGTGGGTGACGTGCGTACCACCGCCACGCTGCGCGACGCGCTGGAAATCGCGCTGCGGGCGATTGGCGCCGACCAGGAGCTCAATGGGCGCCTGCATGATCGGCGTAAATAAGCACGCGCTGCGGCCATGAGTTACTCGATGCAGCAAGGGGTCACGTCCACTTTGGTTCGTGGCTGCCTGGTGGTCACGTTGCCGCAGGAGCTGGCGGACCGCTTGGCTGAGATTCAAACTGCAGTGCTGGACGCGGTGCGTGAGACCGGCGTGCGGGTGGCGGTCATCGAGATGTCGGCCGTGAAGGTGCTGGATTGTGAGGAGTTCGTTGGCATTCGCGCCATGGTCGACATGCTGCGCCTGCTGGGCGCCAGGCCCATTCTGGTGGGCTTGAGCGCCGGCATTGTGGGCTATCTGGTGAGCAACGATGCCGATACCCGTGGGCTTGAAGTCGAGCGCGATTTGCAAGACGCGCTTGACCGGGCCACAGGCGACCATAAGGCGCTGGTTACCAGATGAATCAAGACGACGCGACTGCCTACTTCACCATCGGTGACAGGGCGGACCTGTCTGCAGCAGTGGTGAACACGGTGCGTCTGCCTCTGCTCAAGGAAGCGTCTGAAGTGGACCGGACCATGATCGCCACGATAGTGTCTGAGTTGGGCTCCAATATCGTCAAATATGCCAAACGGGGTGTTTTGCGGGTATGCCGGACCGAATACCAAGGCGAGGTGGATATCGACATCTGGGCCGAGGACAACGGCCCGGGCATCCCGGATGTGGCGCTGGCCATGCAAGACCACTACAGCACGGGCAGCTCATTGGGGCTCGGCCTGCCGGGCGTGCGGCGCATGGCGGATCAGTTCTGGATACGCTCCAGTGAAAACGCCGGCACCCTGGTGTTCGCCCGCAAGCGTGTCTGCGGCAAGCCGTTGCGCGCCGCGGCGATGCCGCCGCGCCCCAGCGCGCTGGTCGCCATGCCGCTGCCTGGTCGCGGTGTTGACCCACGCTGGGACACCAGTGGCTGGGTACGACCGACCGACGGGCACACGGCCTGCGGTGATGCCACGCTGGTACACGATGTCGAGGGTGGTGTGCTGCTGGCCATCGTCGATGCGTCGGGCCATGGCACACGGGCCCAGAGCATTGCACAGCGGGTGCTCGAAGTCATTGCCCGTGATGGCGGCCCTGATCTGGACCGACTCATGACCCGCATTCACCAGGACTTGCAGGGCACGGTGGGGGCAGCAGTCGGGCTGGCCTTTGTCGACACCACGGCGGCCACGTTTCGCTATGTCGGTGTGGGCAACACCCGGGCCGCCAAATTTGGCGGCAAGGCCTGGTACGGCGTGTCACGCGACGGCGTGCTGGGCGATCGAATGCCGTCGCTGCTGGCGCAATCCAGTCCGCTGGCGCCCGGTGACATGTTGGTGATGTGGACAGACGGTATTCCGGAATACGCCTGCTCCAAGTTGGCGGCCGCAACCTCTTACCGGGATGCCGCTGATATTGCGAAAAGGCTGATCACTGATCTGGCCAAGCCCTACGATGACGCGGGATGTCTGGTGTTTAAATGGCAGGGATGATCGAACTCGGCACCATGACACTGCACCGGCTGGCGTCGGTGTTTGAGGCCCGCCGCCGCCTGTACGAACTGATCATTGAGGTCGATGGCGATGACGCGCTGGCGGCACGGTTGGCTGGCCAGGTGTCGGATGTGGGGCGCTGGTTGGTGCGTTACGGCACCTTGGCCAGCATGCGCGTTCGGATGCAAGAGGGGCCGGGTGACAGTTATTTGTTGCTGGAGTTCGCTAGCGCCGAGACCCTGCCCACGGACGCCTGGTCGAACGCGCCCCGTGGTAGTTATGAGCCGCGGCGAACGGAGGGCTCGGGTACCGTTGTGGTGACCCGCTGCCCCATACCCAGCCTTCGGGCCGGCCCGCATCGATTGACTGCCCTGCAGGACATTATTGGGCGGCAGACTGTCGACTATTTGATGGACAACCTGCGTACCAAGAACGAGGCGCTGGCAATAGCATCTGAAAAAGCCACCGAAGGCGCTCGGGTGAAGGCGGATTTCCTGGCCAATATGAGCCATGAAATACGCACCCCGATGAACGCCATCATCGGCATGAGCCACCTGACGCTTAAGACCGAACTGGCCCCGCGCCAGCGCGACTATGTGCAAAAGATCGAGGGTTCGGCCCGACATTTGCTGGGCATCATCAACGACATCCTGGATTTTTCCAAGATCGAGGCCGGCAAGTTGGCTGTGGAGGGCATTGAGTTCAACCTGGACGCCGTGCTGGAAAACGTGTCCAACCTGATTGCCCATAAGTGTGTCGCCAAGGGGCTGGAGCTGGTGTTTGATGTGGAACGCGGCGTGCCCAAACGGCTGGTCGGCGACCCGACTCGGGTCAGCCAGATCCTGATCAACTACGCCAATAACGCGGTCAAGTTCACCGACCAGGGTGAGGTGACGGTGCAGGTGCGCAAGCGCGATGAGACGGCCGAGGACGTGACTCTGTATTTGGCAGTGCGTGATACCGGCATTGGTCTCACCGAGGAGCAACAGGGCCGACTGTTCCAGAGCTTCCAGCAGGCTGATGCGTCCACCACGCGCAAATACGGTGGCACCGGTCTGGGCTTGGCGATCTCCAAAAGCATTGCCGAGTTGATGGGGGGGACGGTGGGGGTAGACAGTGTGCTGGGGCAGGGGTCCAGCTTCTGGTTCACGGCCAAATTTGGCCGCGCGGCCATCGGCCCTGATTTCAACCTGCTGGAGACAGACCTGCACGGCCTACCGGTGCTGGTGGTGGATGACAACGAGAATGCGCGCATCGTATTGCGTGGCTTGCTGGAAGACCTTGGCCTGGCGGTGGATGATGCCAGTTCGGGTTTCGACGCCTTGGCGTGCATTGACGCCAAAAACCAGCAGGGTGACAGTTATGCCATTGTCTTTCTGGATTGGCAGATGCCGGACATGGACGGCATCCAGACCAGTCGGCGCATCGCGGCCATGGGGTTGGCGGTGCCGCCGCGGCTGGTGATCGTGACCGGTTTTGGCCGGGACGATGTCATCAAGGAGGCGGTTGGCGTCGGGGTGACCGGTATTCTGACCAAGCCCTTGAACGCGTCCATGGTTTTTGAGGTGGTGGCTCAGCAGCTCAGTGAAGCGCCGTCATTGGCTCAGGACACGGCACGCGCTACGGCCGACGACCCCTTGGCCATGCTGACCGGCATCGCCGGGGCACGCGTGCTGCTGGTGGAAGACAACGA
>CAJAXU010000475.1 GCA_903948045.1 uncultured beta proteobacterium
GCCAATTGCGGCGCGAGAAGGCAGGTGTGGGCCGAAAATACCCTTCAAATGGCTTTGAAAGGCTGCTTGCCCTGCCACCAGTCCAGCACCAGACCCAACGACTGTTCAATCGAAAGGTCTGAGTTGTCCAGTAACCGGGCATCAACGGCGGGCCGTAAAGGCGCGGTGCTGCGGGACATGTCCCGTGCATCGCGCGCTTCCAGGTCAGCGCGAAGACTGTCGAGTGTAGCTGAAATCCCCTTTGAAATCAGCTGTTTAAGGCGCCGCTGCGCGCGCTGAGCCGCGCTGGCGGTCAGAAAAACCTTGAGTGCCGCTGTTGGGAAAACCACGGTCCCCATGTCACGGCCATCGGCCACCAGACCCGGCAGCCGGGCAAAGCTGTGTTGAAGCGCCAGCAGGGCGTCGCGCACCTGGGGCAACACCGACACCCGGGAGGCATCCATGCCCGCTTCTTCAGTGCGTATGGCATCGCTGATGTCCACCCCGTCCAGCCGCACAAAGTCCTGCTCAAACTCGATGGCCAGACCGCGCGCCAGCTTGGCTATCGCCACTTCCTGTGCTGGCTCCAGCGCCAATCCGGCGCGCCGTGCCGCCAGCGCTGTGATGCGGTAGAGCGCGCCTGAATCCAAAAAATGGTAGCCGAGTCGCTTGGCCAGGCCGGCGGCCAGTGTGCCTTTGCCGGAAGCCGTTGGCCCATCGACGCAGATCACCGGGACCCCACCGGGCGGCGTGTGGGCCAGGGCGAACAGGGCTTCAAAGTAGTCGGGAAAGGTCTTGGCCACGCATTTGGGGTCTTCGATGCGCACCGGCAGCCCGGCCGGGTTGAAGGCAGCCAACGAAAAGCACATGGCGATGCGGTGGTCGTCGTAGGTGTGAATGCTGGCGGCGCGCCAGTCGGCCGGGCTGGCCGGCGGCGTTACGCGCAGGAAATCGGCGCCTTCCTCCACGCTGGCGCCGAGTTTGCGCAGCTCGGTCGCCATGGCAGCGATGCGGTCGGTCTCCTTGACGCGCCAGCTGGCGATGTTGCGCAGCGTGGTGGTGCCCTGCGCGTACAGCGCCATCACCGCCAGCGTCATGGCGGCATCGGGGATGTGGTTGCAGTCTAGGTCAATCGCTTTCAGGGGCCAGCCCGCGCTGGGTTCGCTGCGCCGGATGTGCAGCCAGTTGGGGCCGCTGTCGATCTGCGCGCCCATCAGGCGTGCCGCCTCGACAAAGCGGATGTCGCCCTGGATCGAGTCCTGGCCCAGGCCCTGAATTTTTATGCCATTTTGGCCGCTAAGCCCCGTGGTTATTGAACCTAGTGCTATGAAATAACTAGCAGACGAGGCGTCCGCCTCGACATGCAGGCTACCCGGCGAGCGCAGCTGGCTGCCGGCCGGAATGGTGAAGCGCTGCCAGCCGTCGCGCGCCACCACCACGCCAAAGCGCGCCAGCAGTTTGAGCGTGATCTCCACATAGGGCCGCGAGATCAGCTCGCCCACCACCTCGATCACGATGTCGCGCTGCGCCACCAGCGGCAGCGCCATCAGCAAGGCGGTCAGGAACTGGCTGGAAACGTCACCGCGCACCCGGATCGGCGCCTCCAGCCGCAGCTGGGGCTGGCCGATGTGCAGCGGCGGGTAGCCGGGTTGGCCCAGGTCATCGATCTGGCAGCCGAGCTGGCGCAGGGCGTCGACCAGGTCGCCAATCGGGCGCTCGTGCATGCGCGGCACGCCGCGCAGCTCAAAGTCGCCGCCCAGTACCGCCAGTGCCGCGGTCAGCGGCCGGATGGCGGTGCCGGCGTTGCCCATGAACAGCTGGGCCTGCCGCACCGGCAGTTGCCCGCCCAGGCCGTCCACCTCGACCGTGGTGCCATGTTGGCGTACGCCACAGCCCAGTTGGCGCAGCGCGGTGAGCATGACGCGGGTGTCGTCCGAGTCCAGCACGTCGTGCAGCGTGGTGCTGCCCTGGCACAGGGCCGACAGCAGCAGCACGCGGTTGGAAATGCTTTTGGAGCCGGGCAGCACCAGGGCGCCGGCGGCACCAGCCAGCGGCGGGATATCGAGGAAGTCGGTGGTAAACATCAGGGTTCGGCCGGGCCCAGGCGCCAGGCGGCGCGGGCAGCGCTGGCCTGCGCGATCAGGCCGTGCAGCGCAGTGCCGTCACTTTGGCTCAGGGCCTGCTCCAGCCTGTCGAGGCTGGCGCGGAATTGGCGGGTCTGGTTCAGGATCTCATCCCGATTGGCCAGCAGGATGTCGTGCCACATGCGCGGCTCGCTGGCGGCGATGCGGCTGAAATCGCGAAAACCGGGGCCGGCCACGGCCAGGCTGTCTGCGGCCTGAGTTTGGGCCGTGACTGAGTTGATGAAGGCAAACGCTAACAGGTGCGGCAGATGGCTGACCGCAGCCAGAGCCGCGTCGTGCTGTGCCGGCGACATTTGCACCACACGGCAGCCGATGGCCCGCCAAACGTCGACGGCCCGGGCTAGAGATTCGGGCTGCGTGTAGCGGGTGGGGGTCAGGATCACCAGGCGGTCCTGGTAGAGCGCGGCGTCGGCATGGGCCACGCCCGACACCTCGCGCCCGGCCATCGGGTGGGCCGGCACAAAGCAGCCCTGCTGTTCGCGCAGCGCGCTTTCGCAGGCGGCCACCACGTCGCGCTTGGTTGAGCCGACATCCATCACCAGCATGCCGGGGTGAATGCGGGGCTGGATGTCGCGCAGCGTGGCCTCGATGGCCGCCACCGGCATCGCCAGCAGCACCAGGTCGGAGCCGCTGGCGGCGTCGGCCGCGTTGGGCGCTACTGCATCAATCACGCCCATGGCCAACGCACGCTCTCGCGTGGCGGCCGAGGCGCTGTAGCCGACGACCTTCTCCACCAGGCCGGCATTTTTGAGCGCCAGGGCGAACGAGCCGCCCATCAGTCCGCAGCCGATGAGTCCGAGTTGGCGGAACATCAGTCGCCCGCCGGGTACGCGCCAAGCTGCTTGTAGAAGGCGCACAGGCTCTGCAGCTCCTGCAAGGCGGCGGCCACATGCGGCTGGCTGGGGTGGCCGGCGATGTCGATGTAGAAAAAATACTCCCACTGGCCTGAGCGCGCTGGCCGCGACTCAAAACGCGTCATCGAGACGCCATGCTTCTTGAGTGGCACCAGCAGGTCGTGCACCGCACCGGGCTTGTTGGGCACCGACACGATCAGGCTCACGCAGTCATGCCCAGTGGCGGGCTGGCTGGGCAGGGTTTGCGGCAGGCAGACCACGGCAAAGCGGGTACGGTTGAAGGCGTCGTCCTGGATCGCTTTGGAGACGATGTGCAAGCCGAACTCGCTGGCGGCGCGTTCGCCGGCAATGGCGGCCCAGGCCGGGTTGCCGGCGGCCAGGCGCGCGCCTTCGGCATTGCTGGACGCCGCGCGCCGCTCCACATGCGGCAGGTGGGTGGTGAGCCAGTCCTGGCATTGGGCCAGCGCTTGCGGGTGGGCAAACACCGCCTCGATACCGGCATTCGACGGCTCTAGCCGCATCAGGTTGTGCCGAATCAGGAAACTTGTTTCGCCCACGATCTGCAGCGGTGAATTGAGCAGCAGGTCAAGCGAGCGCGAGATCACCCCCTCGGTCGAGTTTTCTACCGGCACCACGCCAAACTCGGCGCTGCCGGCGGCGGTGGCCCGAAACACCTCGTCAATGCTGACGCAGGGCAGTCGCTCCAGGCTGGAGCCAAAGTACTGCAGCGCCGCCTGCTCGCTGAATGTACCGGCAGGGCCCAAAAAGGCCACCCGCTGCACCGCCTCGAGTGAGCGGCAAGCCGACATCACCTCGCGCCAGATCACTGCGATGTGTGGCGCCTTGAGCGGGCCGGGGTTGCCGCCCTGCAGACCCGCAATCACCTGGGCCTCACGGTCTGGCCGAAACACCGCCGAGCCTTCGGCGCGTTTGATTTCGCCGACCTCCAGGGCCAGTCCGGCGCGGCGGTTCAGTAGGGCCAGCAGCTCTTGGTCGAGGGCGTCGATCTGGGTGCGCAATTGGGGCAGTGTGTGAGCCATGGAGTGCTTAGTCGCCTCAGCGTGGGTTTTTTTCAAATTCTCGCATGTAGTCCACCAGCGCCTGCACGCCCGCCATGGGCATGGCGTTGTATAGGCTGGCGCGCATGCCGCCCACCGACTTGTGGCCTTTGAGCTGTAGCAGGCTGCGCGCCTGGGCGCCAGCCAGAAACCCGGCGTTGAGCTGCTCGTCCCGCAGGAAGAAAGGAATGTTCATGCGCGAGCGGCAGTCCGGCGCCACCCGGTTCAGGTACAAACTTGAGTTGTCGATGGTCTCGTACAGCAGCGCGGCCTTGGCCCGGTTGCGGGCCTCGATCGCCGTGATGCCACCCTGACGCTTGAGCCACTGGAACACCAGCCCGGCCATGTAGATGGCGTAGGTGGGCGGCGTGTTGAACATCGAGCCGGCATCGGCCACGTTTTTGTAGTCAAAGGCGCTGGGGCAGACGGGCAGGGCGTGGCCGAGCAAGTCTTCTCTCACCACCACCAGCGTCAGGCCGGCCGGCCCCAGGTTTTTTTGCGCCCCGCCAAAGGCCAGGCCGACGCGCGCCCAGTCGACCGGCCGCGAGGCAGCGTGCGAGGAAAAATCAATCACCAGCGGCGCGTCGCAGCCCAGCGCCTGCAGATCCGGCAGCTCGTGGCATTCGACGCCATGGATGGTTTCGTTGCTGCACAGGTGCACATAGGCGGGCTTGGGGCTCAGGCGCCAGCTCGCTGGCGGCGGCAGGCTGGTGTGGCCGTCGGCCTCATTGCTGGCGGCCAGCGCCACCGGGCCATAGCGGGCGGCTTCCTTGAACGACTTTTGGCTCCAGCTGCCGGTCACCACAAAGTCCATCGCGCCAGCACGCCGGCCGGCCAGGTTCAGCGGCACGATGGCGTTCTCAGCCAAGCCACCGCCTTGCATGAACAATATCTTGAAGTGCGCTGGCACTGCCAGCAGCTCGCGCAGATCGGCCTCGGCCTGTTCGTAGATCGAGACGAACTCGCGCCCGCGGTGGCTCATCTCCATCACACCCATGCCGCTGCCGTGCCAGTCCAGCATCTCGGCGGCCGCCTGTGCCAGCACTTCAGCGGGCATGGTGGCCGGTCCAGCGGAAAAATTGAACGGACGGGTCATGAGAAAATCAGCATGAAAAGTGCCTGTAACCCACGTCCCGTGGGCTTTTCTAGCTATCTATATCGTAGCAATCAGGCGTCGGCGTCGCCGTTGGCCTCGGCATCCGGCACAGCGTCATCGTCCGCCGGGTTGGCATCGTTCTCCACAATGCGCTGCAGGCCGCTGAGCTTGGAGCCCTCATCCAGCCCGATCAGCGTCACGCCCTGAGTGGCCCGGCCGAGTTCACGGATTTCACTGACGCGGGTGCGGACCAGCACGCCCTTGTCGGTGATCAGCATGATCTCGTCATCGGTGTGCACCAGCGTCGCCGCGACCACCCGGCCATTGCGCTCGGACTGGGTGATGGCGATCATGCCCTTGGTGCCACGGCCATGCCGGGTGTATTCGGTGATGCTGGTGCGCTTGCCGTAGCCATTTTGCGTGGCCGTCAGCACGCTTTGCTGCTCGTCTTCAGCCACCAGCATGGCGATAACACCCTGGCCGTCTTCCAGCATCATGCCGCGCACGCCGCGCGCCTGCCGGCCCATGGGCCGCACATCGTTTTCATCAAAGCGCACGGCCTTGCCGCCGTCACTGAACAGCATCACGTCGTGCTTGCCGTCGGTCAGCGCGGCGCCGATCAGGAAATCACCCTCTTCCAGGTCGACGGCAATGATGCCGGCTTTGCGCGGGTTGCTGAATTCATCCAGCGTGGTTTTTTTGACCGTGCCCATGCTGGTCGCCATGAACACATACTGGTCGGCCGGGAAGGTGCGCTTCTCGCCCGTCAACGGCAGCACCACGGTGATTTTTTCGCCTTCGGTCAGCGGGAACATGTTCACGATCGGACGGCCACGCGAGCCGCGCGAGCCCTGCGGCACTTCCCACACCTTTAGCCAGTACATGCGGCCGCGGTTGCTGAAGCACAGGATGTAGTCGTGCGTGTTGGCAATGAAGAGCTGGTCCACCCAGTCGTCTTCTTTGGTGGCGGTGGCCTGCTTGCCGCGCCCGCCGCGCTTTTGCGCCCGGTACTCGCCCAGTGGCTGGCTCTTGATGTAGCCGCTGTGCGACAGCGTCACTACCATGTCGGTTGGCGTGATCAGGTCTTCGGTGCTGAGGTCAAACGAGCTGTGCTCCACCAGGCTGCGTCGCGCGCCGATCTTGGACTGGCCAAATTCGGTCTTGATGACGGTCAACTCGTCGCTGATGATGGTGGAGACCCGTTCCGGTTTGGCCAAAATATCGAGCAGGTCTTCAATCTCGCCCATCACCTCTTTGTACTCGGCAACGATCTTGTCCTGCTCCAGGCCGGTCAGGCGCTGCAGCCGCATCTGCAAGATTTCTTGCGCTTGCGTGTCCGACAGACGGTACAGGCCATCGTTGCCCATGCCGTACAGCTTTTCCAGGCCGTCCGGGCGGTAGTCGTCGGCGTTGATGACGCCGCCGTCGGCCCGGGTGCGGGTCAGCATCTCGCGCACCAACTGGCTGTCCCAGGGTCGCGCCATCAACTCGGACTTGGCCACCGGCGGGGTGGGTGCATTGCGGATGATGGCAATGAACTCGTCAATATTAGCCAGCGCCACCGCCAGGCCCTCAAGCACATGGCCCCGCTCACGCGCCTTGCGCAGGTTGAACACGGTACGCCGCGTCACCACTTCGCGCCGGTGCTGCAAGAAGACCTCGACCAGGTCTTTCAGGTTGCATAACTTGGGTTGGCCGTTGATCAGCGCCACCATGTTCATGCCAAAGGTGTCTTGTAGTTGGGTCTGCTTGTAGAGGTTGTTCAGCACCACCTCAGGCACCTCGCCGCGCTTGAGTTCGATCACCAGTCTCATGCCCGATTTGTCGGACTCGTCCTGAATGTGGCTGATGCCTTCTAGCTTTTTCTCGTGCACCAGCTCAGCCATGCGCTCCTGCAGGGTCTTTTTGTTGACCTGGTAGGGCAGCTCGTCCACGATGATGGCCTGGCGCTGACCCCTGTCGATGTCTTCAAAATGGCACTTGGCGCGCATCACCACCTTACCACGCCCGGTGCGGTAACCGTCTTTCACGCCATTGATGCCGTAAATGATGCCGGCAGTGGGGAAATCAGGCGCCGGCACGATCTCCATCAGATCGTCGATGGTGGCCTCTGGGTGGCGCAGCAGGTGTAGGCAGGCGTCCACCACTTCGTTCAGGTTGTGCGGCGGGATGTTGGTGGCCATGCCCACGGCAATGCCGCCGGAGCCGTTCACCAACAAATTGGGCAGGCGGGTGGGCAGCACCAGCGGCTCTTTTTCGGAGCCGTCGTAGTTGGGGCCGAAATCGACGGTTTCCTTGTCTAGGTCGGCCAATAACTCATGCGCAATCTTGGACAGGCGGATTTCGGTGTAACGCATGGCAGCCGCGTTGTCGCCGTCCACCGAGCCAAAGTTTCCTTGGCCGTCCACCAACATGTGGCGCATCGAGAAGTCTTGCGCCATGCGAAC
>CAJAXU010000476.1 GCA_903948045.1 uncultured beta proteobacterium
AATTTCGGCCCGGCCAGCCTACACGGTGGTGCAGGTCAGTGCCCTGTCGGTGGGGCTGCTGGCGCTGGTGCTGCTGGTGCTCTTGCGCACCGACCTGATCAACAGCTGGCGCAAGGCCACCCCGGCCGACGCGCCCAACCGCTTTGTCATCAACATCATGCCGGAGCAGGGTGATGCCTTTCGCCAGGCGCTGGCCGAGTCCGGCGTGACGCGCTTTGACTGGTACCCGATGATCCGTGGTCGGCTGGTGGCCGTAAACGGCCGCCCGGTAACACCTGAGGACTACACCGACGAGCGCGCGCGCCGGTTGGTGGACCGCGAGTTCAACCTGTCGCACAGCGCGGCCAAACCAGTGCAAAACCTGGTGGTGGCCGGCCGCTGGGTGGAGGAGGAGGCCGGTGCTATCAGCGTCGAAGACGGCCTGGCCAAGACCCTGGGCCTGAAACTGGGCGACGCGGTGCGCTTTGACATTGGCGGCGTGCAGACCGAGGCCCGCATCACCTCGCTGCGCAAGGTGGACTGGGGCTCGCTGCGCGCCAATTTCTTTGCCATGTACCCGGTCAGCCGCTTGGCCGACGTGCCCAGCACCTACATGGGCGCCTTCAAGGCGCCGGCCACGCCGGGCTTTGACAACGCGCTGGTGCGGCGCTTTCCCAACATCACCAATGTGGACATGAGCAGCACCTTCACCCAGGTACAGCGGGTGCTGGACCAGGTGACCCGGGCGGTGGAATTTTTGTTTGCGTTCACGCTGGCGGCCGGCTTGGTGGTGCTGTTTGCTGCGGTCACCGCCACGCGCGAGGAGCGGGCGCGCGAGTTTGCCATTCTGCGGGCGATGGGGGCGCGCAGCAGCCTGCTGCGCCAAGTGCAGCGCGCCGAGTTGCTGGGCGTGGGCCTGCTGGCCGGGTTGCTGGCCTCGCTGGTGGCCTCTTTGGTGGGCTGGGCCCTGGCCCACTACGTGTTCCAGTTCGACTGGGTGGTGTCGCTCTGGGTGCCGCTGTGGGGTTCGCTCAGCGGTGCGCTGCTCGCGCTGGCGGCCGGCTGGTGGGGCCTGCGCGATGTGCTGCGCCGGCCGGTGGTGGAGACCCTGCGGCGGGCGACTTCATCATGAGCATTGACGAGCCCCCAAAGGCCGCCACGCCGTTTGACACCCTCGGTGGTGAGTCCCAGGTGCTGGCGCTGGCCGAGCGTTTTTATGACCTGATGGACCTGGAGCCGGCCTATGCGGCGCTGCGTGCGGCGCACGGCAGCACGCTGGCACAGGCCAGGCAAAAGCTGTTCTGGTATTTGTGCGGTTGGCTCGGTGGGCCCCAGCACTACACCGAGCGCTTTGGCCACCCCCGGCTGCGCGCCCGCCACATGCCGTTTGTGATTGGCAATACCGAGCGAGACCAGTGGCTGGCCTGCATGGACCAGGCGATGCAGGAAACCGGTGTGCCCGACGACTTGCGCCTGCGCCTGGGTGGGACCTTCTTTCAGACGGCCGACTGGATGCGCAACACGCCCGAGGCCTGAACGCAGCTGGGGTCGGCCTCCGAGGACGCCTCAGGCGTCCAGGTCGATCTTGCGATCCTGCGCCAGCTTGGTCCAGCGGTCGATGTCAGCACGCATGAACTGGGCAAACTTCTCCGGCGACATCGAGATGGGCT
>CAJAXU010000477.1 GCA_903948045.1 uncultured beta proteobacterium
GGGTTGACTGTGGGCGGCACGGCCTAAGGTGGCGCCAGCCGCTGTGCTACATTTGTCCTCATGAATTTCGTTTCGTTTTACTTTAGCTACTTTTGGTTCTCCAGCGCCCCCGGCGGTAGAGAGTTCTGAACGTCCCTGACCCAAACGTCCCGATCTTCCAGAAACCGCCGGCAGCCCCGGCGGTTTTTTTATGTGTTGTTGTCTTGCCCACTGAACGAATAAGGAGTCCGCCATGAAGCCCGAAGCCACCGTCACCCAACCGACTGACCGCACCGGCCAAACTGATGACCAACGCATCAAGGACATCACCGTGCTGCCGCCGCCCGAGCACCTGATCCGCTTCTTCCCGATCCATGGCACCGCCATCGAGACCCTGATCGGCGATACGCGCCACCGCATCCACGACATCATGGCCGGCAGCGACGACCGCCTGCTGGTGGTGATCGGCCCATGCTCCATCCATGACCCGGCGGCGGCGCTGGAGTATGCGCGCCGCCTGCTGGCCCAGCGCCACCACTATGCCGACACGCTGGAGATCGTGATGCGGGTCTATTTTGAGAAGCCGCGCACCACGGTGGGCTGGACGGGCCTGATCAACGACCCCTACCTGGACGAAACCTTTCGCATCGACGAGGGCCTGCGCATCGCGCGCCAGCTGCTGATCGACATCAACCGGCTCGGCCTGCCGGCCGGCAGCGAGTTTCTGGACGTGATCTCGCCGCAGTACCTGGGCGACTTGATCTCCTGGGGCGCGATCGGCGCGCGCACCACCGAGAGCCAGGTACACCGCGAGCTGGCCTCGGGCCTGTCGGCGCCGATCGGCTTCAAGAACGGCACCGACGGCAACATCAAGATCGCCACTGACGCCATCCAGGCGGCCGCCGGTGGCCACCACTTTTTGTCGGTGCACAAGAACGGCCAGGTGGCGATCGTGCAAACCCATGGCAACCGCGATTGCCATGTCATCCTGCGCGGTGGCAAGGCGCCCAATTACGACGCCGCCAGCGTGGCCGCCGCCTGCGCCGATTTACACAAAGCCAAGCTGCCGCCGACGCTGATGGTGGACTGCAGCCACGCCAACAGCAGCAAGCAACACCAAAAGCAGCTCGAAGTGGCACGCGACATCGCCGGCCAGCTCGCAGCCGGCTCGCGCAGCGTGTTTGGCGTGATGGTGGAAAGCCACCTGCAGGCTGGGGCGCAGAAATTCACGCCGGGCCAGGACGACGCCGCTGCGCTGGCCTATGGCCAGAGCATCACCGATGCCTGCCTGGGCTGGGACGATTCGCTGCAGGTGCTGTCGGTCTTGTCCGAGGCTGTCAAAGCGCGTCGCGCGCGCAACTGAGTCTGGCCTCAGCCTGGGTTCAGCGTGGTCCGGATTGATCAAATCCGGCCGCAGGCCCCGTGGCTAAAGGGGTTTTAGCTACTTTTGTTGTAGCGCATCCAACAGTTTGCGGTGCACGCCACCGAAACCGCCGTTGCTCATGCACAGGATGTGGTCGCCCGCTTGGGCGACCACCACCACTGCAGCCACCAGTGCGTCCACCGTGTCCGCCACCGAGGCGCGCTGGCCCATGGGCGCCAGCGCGCTGCGCGCATCCCAGTCCAGCCCGCCGGTGTGGCAGAACGCCAGATCGGCCGCCTCCAGGCTCCAGGGCAGCTGGGCCTTCATGGCGCCGAGCTTCATGGTGTTGCTGCGCGGCTCAAACACCGCCAGGATGCGCGCGCCAGGGCCCAGGCGGCGGCGCAAGCCGTCCAGCGTGGTGCGGATGGCGGTGGGGTGATGGGCAAAGTCGTCATACACCGTGATTTCACCCCCGGCGCAGGCCACCCGGCCGTACACCTCCATGCGCCGTTTCACGTTCTGAAAACTGGCCAGGGCCCGTGCCGCCTCAGCGACTGTTACCCCAACATGCTCGGCCGCGGCAATGGCGGCCAAGGCGTTGAGCTGGTTGTGCACCCCGCCGAGCGACCACTGCACCCGCCCGGCCTCGCGGCCCTGCAGCAGCACCCGGAAATCGTGCGGCTCACCCTCGGCGGTGATGTCGCTGACCGCAGCGCCAAAGCTGCGCACATCGCTCCAGCAGCCCATGTGCAGCACGCGGCTCAGGCTCTCCTCCAGGCCGTTGACCACCAAGCGGCCGGCGCCATTCGGTCCGGTGCCCGGCACGGTGCGCACCAAGTGGTGAAACTGGCGCTCAATGGCGGCCAAGTTGTCAAAAATGTCGGCGTGGTCAAACTCCAGATTGTTCAGCACGGCGGTACGGGGCCGGTAGTGCACAAACTTGCTGCGCTTGTCAAAAAAGGCCGTGTCGTACTCGTCGGCCTCAATCACGAACAGGGGTTTGGTGTTGGCCGCCGCCACATGCGGGCTCGCGGCGTCGGCGTGTCCACCCCGGCGGGCGGAAACGCCGAAATTCATCGGCACGCCGCCAACCAGAAATCCGGGTGCCCGTCCGGCCTGTTCCAGTATCCAGGCCACCATAGCGGTGGTGGTGGTCTTGCCGTGGGTGCCGGCGACGGCAATCACATGACGCCCTTGCAGCACGTGTTCGGCCAGCCACTGCGGGCCGCTGGTATACGGCAAACCCGCGTCCAAAATTGCTTCCATCAAGGGAAACTTGGGCTGGCCATCAGGCCGATGCACACGGCTCACCACATTGCCGACCACAAACAGGTCTGGCCGAAGGGCCAGTTGCTCGGCGCCAAAACCCTCGATCAGTTCAATGCCCAGGGCGCGCAGCTGGTCGCTCATGGGTGGGTAGACACCGGTGTCACACCCCGTGACCCGGTGACCGGCTTCTCGCGCCAACGCGGCCAGCCCGCCCATGAAGGTGCCACAAATACCGAGAATATGAATGTGCATGGCCAGATTTTAGGTGGGGCCGACTGCAGGCAAAATGGCAAGCCATGCAATCCTTGAAGTTAGAAATATCTGCGGTGGCGGCCAGGCTGGTGGTGGAGGAGGGGCTTGACTACGGAGCGGCCAAGCACCGGGCGGTCAAGCAGATGGGTTTGCCAACCCGATCTGCCCTGCCCGACAACGACGAGCTCGAAGAGGCGGTCTCGGCCTATATTGCCGCGTTCTGCCCGGAGAGCCAGGCCAAAGAGCTGCACGCACTGCGTGCGCTGGCGCTGACCTGGATGACGCGCATGGCGCCCTTTTCACCGTATTTGGGCGGTGCCGTCTGGCGCGGCACGGCGACGCATTGGAGCGACATTTACATTCAGTTGTTTTGTGAAGACAGCAAATCTGCCGAAATCTTCCTGATTGACCATCAAGTCCGCTATGTACCGCGGACCATCACGGGCTTTCACGGGGGACCTGTCGATGCATTGAGCGTGCACGCCTTCTGCCCGGGCCTGAACGAAGAGGTCGGGGTTCATTTGATGATCTACGACCGTGACGACGTGCGCGGCGCCCTCAGGCCTGATGCCAAAGGGCGCGTGCCGCGCGGCGACCTGGCGGCCGTGCGCGCTTTGTTGCATGATCTGCCCCATGACTGAACCTGAACGCCCCGCGTCAACCGCTGCCCCGATGGGGGTAAGCCCCCGAGTTCCCACCCGCCGGCGATGGCTGCTCGGCGGCCTGGGTGGTGCCGCTGTGCTGGCTGGCGCAGGACTGGCCGGGTGGCGCGAGCTCACCTCTGAAGTCCAGCCCGCACCTGGTTCGCCAGAACAACCGGCGGCGGCTGGTTTATGGTCGATGTCGTTTGCAAGCCCGCAGGGGGGCACGCTGTCGCTGGCGGCGTGGCGTGGCCGTCCCTTGCTGCTCAATTTCTGGGCCACCTGGTGTCCACCCTGTGTCGAAGAGTTGCCGCTGCTGGATCGGTTCTATCAAGAAAACTCTGCTAACGGCTGGCAAGTGCTGGGCATCGCCGTCGATCAGCTGGATCCAGTGCAGCGGTTTTTAAGCCGCTCGCCCCTGACTTTCCCGATTGTTTTAGCTGGTTTCGCAGGCATGGAGTTGAGCAAAAGCCTGGGAAATATGAGTGGTGGTCTGCCGTTTACCGTGGTGCTGGGCCAGGATGGCGTCGTCGCGCACCGTAAAATGGGGAAAGTGACAGCCAGCGATCTATCCGCCTGGCAACGCCTTCGCTGAGGCTGGCGCCGATCGCCCCGGCTGGGTGGCGAGCCTGTAAACTCCACATACTTATAAGACATTTACCAAAATTAGGGTAAATTAGGCAATCTTTAATTAAAAATCGTTGGAGATCCGATGGACTTAAGAAAACTCAAGACCCTGATCGACCTCGTGTCAGAGTCAAACGTCTCCGAGCTTGAAATCACAGAGCCCGAGGGCAAGGTTCGGATTGTCAAAGGTGGGGGCGCCATGGTGCAGTATGCAGCGCAGCCGGCGCCAGCGGCCATGCTGGCGCCAGCAGTGCCGGCGGCACCCGACACGCAGCCGATGCCTGCCCCTGCGGCGGCACCGGTGGGACATACGGTCAAGTCGCCGATGGTTGGCACGTTTTACCGGTCCGCTTCGCCGGGGGCGAAATCCTTCGTTGAAGTGGGCAGCGCCATCAAGGCTGGCGAAACCCTCTGCATCATTGAAGCGATGAAAATTCTCAATGAAATCGAGGCCGATGTCTCTGGCACGGTGGCACAGATTCTGTGTGAAAACGGTCAAGCCGTGGAATACGGTCAGCCCTTGTTTGTGCTCGTGTGATCTGCATCCGCCAAGTCCATGTTTAAGAAAATTCTTGTCGCCAATCGGGGTGAAATTGCCCTACGCATCCAGCGCGCCTGCCAGGAACTCGGCATCAAGGCGGTCATGGTGTACTCTGAAGCTGATCGCGAGGCCAAGTACGTGAAGCTGGCCGAGGAGGCCGTTTGTATCGGTCCGGCGCCATCGGCGCTGAGCTACCTCAATATGCCGGCCATCATTTCGGCGGCGGAGGTCACTGACGCCGAAGCCATTCACCCGGGTTACGGTTTCCTGAGTGAAAACGCTGATTTTGCCGAGCGGGTAGAGAAGAGTGGCTTCCAGTTCATTGGCCCGACACCCGACTCCATTCGTATCATGGGCGACAAGGTATCGGCAAAGCAATCCATGATTCGCGCCGGCGTGCCCTGTGTGCCGGGCTCTGAAGGCGAATTGCCGGATGACCCGGCGCTCATTCGCCGCATGGCCAAGGCAGTGGGCTACCCTGTGATCATCAAGGCCGCA
>CAJAXU010000478.1 GCA_903948045.1 uncultured beta proteobacterium
AGCTTCATCAGGGCCATGAATTCAGGATAGACCGACACAATGCCGACCCGCGCCAGAGGATCGATGGCCGCCAACAGGGCCCGCGTTTCCTCGGCCGGAATAAAGCTCAAACCGACCACCGGGATGCCCGCAGGCAGCCGGTTTTCCAGCTCGCCGCGCCGGTGCGCCAGCGTGACACAGATGTCGTAGGCGAACGGGCGCGCCGCATCCTGCTGCAAAGACGCCAGGGTGGTGGCGGCGATGCTGTCACCCGGCTTGAGGTAGGTTCTGATCCGGTCGGCGTACTTTTGGGTGGTGTCCAGAAAGTTACCCACCATCACCAACCGCAGCGCCCGTGTGGCCGGGCGACTGCGCGCCACCCGCGCATTGACCAAGGACGCCACCAGTGAAGGCGCCAAGCCCAGCGTTTCGGCTTCACGCAGCAGGCGATCAACCCGGCGTTGCAACGTGCGCATCGCCGTGGACCGCAGCCCATCGCTGCGGTGACCGTCGGCCACGTAGGTGCCGGCACCCGGTTTGGTTTCAATCAGACCGCTCAGGCGCAATTCGCGGTAAACGGTGGACACGGTCATGGGCGCAATGCTGGCCCGCTCGGCCAGTTCGCGCACTGACGGCAGCCGCTGGCCCGCCGGCAGCTCGCCAAGCGCAATGCCGAATTCGATCAAGCCCCGCAACTGCGTGCCCAGGGGCACCGGCAAAGTGCGGTCCAGCGACTCGGCCAGGTCCCCCAGCATGTTTGCCGACGGTGCCTCCGATGGTTGACCCACCCTGTCGTCGTCTGCTTGAGCAGCAGCCTTGCGTTGTCTCATGCTCTCCTGTGCCAATGTCTTGCTCCAGCGGCAAACTGTACCATTAATGTAGAACGGTATTCGCCAGTTTTATTCAATAAAAAGGGATCAAATCAAAGTGAAAACCATGTGTTATAGTTTTGTAGAACAGTGAAGCTTTCGCCCGGTTATTCAATGCAACAGTAACAAAACAGGAGTATTTGATGAAGGTCATTTTCAAGCAAAGCAGACAACTCGCCCTGGCAGGGCTGATCGCCGCCATGTTCGGCGCCACCGTTTCAGCCCAAACGCTGACGATGGGCGTGCGAGCCGGCCCCGACTCCATGGACCCGCATTGGTCAACCTTGGGTGGTCAGGCCGAGGCACTGCGCCATGTGTTCGACACCTTGGTGATGGCCGACGACAAACTCCAGCTCAAACCCGGCTTGGCCGTCTCCTGGAAGTCCATCGACGAAACCACCTGGGAATTCAAAATTCGCCAGGGCGTCAAGTTTCACGATGGTTCGGAGTTGACGGCAGAAGACGTCAAGTTTTCGATTGATCGCATCCCGGTGGTCACCGGCCCGATGAGCATGACGATCTACACCAAGCAGGTTAGAGATACAAGGGTGGTTGACAAGTACACGCTGCATGTCAGGACCAAGGCTGCGGCCCCTACCCTGCCTAACGACTTCATCCGTTTGTTTGTCGTGTCCAAGTCGATCGGCATGGAGGCGCGCAACGAACAATTCAATTCCGGCAAGGCCGCCATCGGCACCGGCCCCTACCGTTTTGTGTCCTGGGCACCCAAGGGTGACATGGTGATGAAGCGCTTTGACGGTTTCTGGGGCGAAAAACAGCACTGGGAGCAGGTCATCCGCAAAGAGATCCCGAGTGATCCAGCACGCATGGCCGCCCTGAAATCAGGCCAGGTGGATCTGGTGAACTATGTGCCTGCGACCGACTACGCGTCGATGCAGCGCGACAAGTCGGTCGACACCTTCATCGCCGACACGGTGTACATCTTGAACATCACGCCCAACGTCAAGGAAACCCTGCCCAAGCCGGTCAAGGTGGACGGCAAGGAAATTGCCGCCAACCCCCTGCGTGACGCCCGGGTGCGTGAGGCCATGGACCTGGCCATCGACCGCAAGACCTTGGTGCGCATCGTGCTCGAAGGTCTGGGCCGGCCGGCCAACCAGCTGATGCCCGCCAACTTTTTCGGCGGCAGCAAGAACCTGCCGGAGCGCCCGTTTGATGTCAACAAGGCCAAGCAGCTGTTGACTGACGCCGGCTACCCGAAGGGCTTCGAGATCGACTTCTTCTGCACCAACAACCGCTTGCCCGGTGACTCAGCCGTGTGCGAGGCGCTGTCGCAAATGTGGGCGCGTGCCGGCCTCAAGGTCAACGCCAACGCCCTCAACGGCACGGTGTTTTTCCCGGCCCAGCAGAAGGGCGAATACAGCCTGTGGATGAGCGGCTGGGGCACCCTGACTGGAGAGGCCAGCTACACCTATGGCTCACTGGTCCACACGGCCGATGCCGCCACCGGTCTGGGCGCCTTCAATAAGCAGGGTTACTCCAACCCGGCCGTTGACAAGCTGCTGGAAGAAGGCAGCCGCACCATGGACGACACCAAGCGGCGCGCCCTGTTCGAGAAGGCGTCCGAGCTGTCCATGACCGACCGCGCGCTGATCCCGTCGGTGCAGTTGCAGACCATCTGGGCCTCCAAAGCGGGCATGCTGACCATTCCGGCCCGCATGGACCAGGAGACCCTCGCCTACGAAATCAAGCCCAAGCGCTGATCCAGCGGCCAACATGATCGGGTTTTTCATTCAGCGCCTGTTGCAGGCGGTGCTGGTCGTCGTGGCGATGTCGATGCTGGTGTTTGTCGGGGTGTACGCCATCGGCAACCCGATCGACGTCATGATCGACCCGGCCTCCAGCCAGGCGCTGCGTGAAAGCCTGATCCAGCGTTACGGCTTTGACCGCCCGCTGTATGAGCAGTACTTCATCTTCATGGGCAACCTGCTGCGCGGGGACCTGGGCGAATCGTTCATTTACCGGCTGCCGGTGCTCGGCCTGATCTTTTCGCGCCTGCCCGCCACGCTGGAGCTGGCCGTGTCCGCCATGCTGATCGCCACCCTGCTCGGCATTCCGCTGGGCGTCTGGGCCGGCTACAAGCCCGAGGCTTTCTCCTCCAAGCTGATCATGGGCGTGTCGGTGCTGGGCTTCAGCGTGCCAACCTTCTGGGTCGGCCTACTGCTGATCATGAGCTTTGCCGTGGAACTACGCTGGCTGCCCTCAGGCGGCCGCGGCCCGGTCACCGAGCTGCTGGGCATGAAACTGTCGATCGGTTCCCTGGAGGGCCTGAGCCACCTGGTGCTGCCAGCCTTCAACCTGGCGCTGTTCAAACTTGGCCTGCTGATCAGGCTGGCTCGGGCTGGCACGGTGGAGGTGATGAGCTCGGACTATGTGCGTTTTGCGCGGGCCCAGGGCCTGTCCGAATCCAAGGTGCTCAGCCTGCATGTGCTCAAAAACATCTCCATCCCCATCGTGACCGTGTTTGGCCTCGAGTTCGGCTCGACGCTGGCGTTTGCGGTGGTCACAGAAACGGTGTTCAACTGGCCTGGCATGGGTAAGTTGATCATCGACTCCATCACCGTGCTGGACCGGCCGGTCATGGTGGCCTACCTGGTGTTGGTGGTGGTGCTGTTTGTGTTGATCAATTTGGTGGTGGATTTGATTTACGGCCAGCTCGACCCGCGCATCCGCATCAAGGCTGCGCTATGAGCCTGGCGCTCGAAACCCGTTGGAGCCGGCTGGCCAACTTCTGGGCTGACTACCGCCAAAGCCGCGTCGCCGTGTTGGCCCTGGCCGTGATCGCCCTGATCATTCTGGCGGCGCTGCTGGCGCCGCTCATCACGCCACAAGACCCCTATAACCAGGCCACACTCGACTTGGCAGCCGCACGCCTGATGCCAGGTGAGACCGGCCCAGGTGGCTATGTGCATTGGCTCGGCACCGATGCGGCCGGGCGCGATGTGTTCTCGGCCATTCTGTACGGGCTGCGCACCAGCCTGCTGGTGGGCGTGCTGGCAGGCAGTCTGGCGCTGTTGCTGGGCGGCGTGGTCGGCCTGGTGGCGGCCTACCACGGCGGCCGCACCGAAGCGGTGATCATGCGCCTGATTGACCTGCAACTGTCCCTGCCCGCCATCCTGCTGGCGCTGGTGCTGGTGGCCCTGCTGGGCCAGGGCCTGCCCCAGCTGGTCGCGGCTTTGGCGCTGGCGCAATACGCCTACTTTGCGCGCACTGCCCATGGTGCGGCCAGCGCCGAACGCGGCAAGGACTACATCGAGGCCGCGCTCTCCACACCGCTGCCCGCCATGCGCGTGCTGTTTCGTCACCTGCTGCCCAACGCCTTGCCGCCACTGATCGTGGTTGCCACCGTGCAAGTGGCCAATTCGATCGCGCTGGAGGCCACGCTGTCGTTTCTGGGCCTGGGCCTGCCGCTGACGCAGCCCTCGCTCGGCTCGCTGATCTCCAACGGCTTTCAATTCTTGCTGTCGGGGCGCTACTGGATCTCCATCTACCCGGGCATTGCCTTGATGCTGACCGTGGTCGCCATCAACCTGGTGGGTGACCAGGTGCGCTATGTGCTCAACCCAAGGCGCAGCCGATGAATGATGCCGTGCTGAAAGTTCAGGACCTGCGTACCGAGTTCGCGGTGCGCGGCGGCGTAGTGAAAGCCGTTGATGGCGTGAGTTTTGAGGTCGGCCGTGGCCGCATCCTGGGGCTGGTGGGCGAATCGGGTTCGGGCAAAAGCGTCACCGCCTACTCCATCCTGGGCCTGATCGAGGCGCCGGGGCGCATCGCAGGCGGCCAAGTACTGCTCAACGGTGTTGACCTGACCCAATTGCGCGGCGAGGCCTTGCGCAAAGTTCGCGGCGCCCAGGTGGCCATGGTGTTCCAAGACCCGATGATGACGCTGAACCCGGTGCTCAAGGTGTCGACCCAGATGGTGGCCGCCGTCAAGGCGCATGACCGAGTGACGACCGCCGTCGCCCTGGACCGCGCCAGGCAGGCGCTAACCACGGTCGGCATCCCCAGCCCGCAAGAACGACTGGATGCCTACCCGCACCAGCTGTCGGGCGGCATGCGCCAACGGGTGGCGATTGCCATCGCCCTGCTGCACCGGCCAGCCGTCATCCTGGCGGATGAGCCGACCACTGCGCTGGATGTGTCCATCCAGGGTCAGATTCTGGCCGAAGTGCGGCGCCTGGCCAGCGACACGGGCACCGCCTTTGTCTGGGTCACGCACGACCTGGC
>CAJAXU010000479.1 GCA_903948045.1 uncultured beta proteobacterium
ATTTAGGGCCGCCTGGCTGGCCAAGGCACCGCGCCATCTGGCCGTGCTGAAGTTAGCAGCGGAAAAAGCCCAGTGGGGCAGCGCGCTGCCGGCCGGGCGGGCCCGGGGCATTGCCTTGCATGAGTCTTTTGGATCCATCGTGGCCCAGGTGGTTGAGGTTTCACTGCAGAACGGCGCTGTGCGCGTGCACCGTGTGGTTTGCGCCATTGACTGCGGCACGGTGATCAACCCCAATACGGTGGCCCAGCAGATGGAAAGTTCCGTGATTTTTGGCTTGAGTGCGGCGCTCTATGGCCGCATCGACATCAAGGACGGCGAAGTGCAGCAAAACAATTTTCCAAGCTACCCTGTCGTCCAACTTGCACAGGCGCCGGTTGTGGAAACATGGCTGATTCCCAGCACCCGGGCCCCTTCAGGCGTGGGTGAGCCCGGCTTGCCGCCCCTGGCGCCGGCGGTGGGTAATGCCCTGTTTGTGTTGACCGGCAAGCGCCAGCGCTCGCTGCCCTTGCAGGCTTGAGCTTGCCACGGTTGCCCAAGGGGCCGCTTAGTTGTAGGCCAGTGGCGAGAAGGCCGTTGTCCCGGAACTGCTGCAGGGCGACTGCGCTTGCGTACCCGGGGATTTACGCTTGACCGCAGTCAATGATTGGCTTAAGTTATTGCCTGTCCCTGTTGTTTGTCTCAATCACTCTGGAGAGGTCGCGCATGCTGTCTTTGAATGTCAATGGTCGCGACCATCAGGTCGATGTGGAGCCCGAGATGCCCCTGTTATGGGTGTTGCGCGAGCAACTCGGGATGACGGGCACCAAGTTTGGTTGCGGTATTGCCCAGTGCGGCGCCTGCACGGTTCACCTGGACGGCCAACCGGTGCGCTCGTGCTCTTACCCGGCCTCGGCGGCGCAGGGCCGCAAGGTGGTCACCATCGAGGGGTTGTCCGCCACGTCCTCGCATCCGGTGCAAGTGGCCTGGAGGGCGCTGGACGTGCCGCAGTGCGGTTATTGCCAGTCTGGCCAGATTTTGGCGGCAGCGGCCCTGCTGCAAGACAAACCTAAACCGACCGATGCCGACATTGACGAGGCCATGACCAATATCTGCCGTTGCGGTACCTACCAACGGGTGCGGGCCGCCATCCATCTGGCGGCGGGCACGGGCAAGGGTATTGGCTCGGTCATCCACATGGCGGGCCTCAGCCCGGACCGGGCCTGTAGCGCTGCTTGCGGCCAGGTGGAAGGGGTAAAAGCATGAGCGCCCGTACCGTAACCAAAGGTTTGACGCGACGCCATTTTGTGGTGGGCGCTGGTGCAGCGGCTGGCGGGCTGGCGCTGGGCTTTCATTTGCCCACAGCGGCCCAGGGCGCGGTTGCGCTCAGCGCCGGCGGGCAAGAGGTCAACGCCTGGGTGGTGGTGCGCCCCGACGACACCTGCGTGGTGCGGGTGGCACGGGCCGAGATGGGGCAGGGCACGCATACCGGGCTGGCGCAACTGGTGGCCGAAGAGCTGGAGTGCGACTGGGCCAAGGTGCTCACCGAGACCGTGACCCCTGCGCAGAACTTGGCCCGCAAGCGCGTCTGGCGCGACATGTCTACCGGCGGCAGCCGTGGCATCCGGGGTTCGCAGGACTATGTACGCCAGGGCGGTGCCGCCGCTCGCATCTTGCTGCTGCAAGCGGCCGCCGCCGAGTGGAGCGTCAGCCCTACTGAGTTGCGGGTGAGCAAGGGGGTGATCGAGCACAGCGCCTCAGGCCGCAAGCTGCGTTACGGCCAGGTGGCTGCGGCTGCCGCCAAGCTAGCGCCGCCGGATGTCAAAACCATTGTGCTCAAGTCGCCCAAGGACTGGACCATTGCCGGCAAGCCCATGAAGCGCGTGGACACGGCGGCCAAGGTCAATGGCCAGGTGCAGTACGGTATTGACACCCAACTGCCCGGCATGCAGTACGCGGCCATCATGGACTGCCCGGTATTTGGCGGCAAACTGGTGAGCTTTGATGCCGCGGCCATCAGCGCCCGGCGTGGCATCAAGGCGGTGGTGCGGGTGGATGAGCGCACTGTGGCAGTGGTCGCAGACAGCTGGTGGCGGGCCAAGATGGCCCTGCAAGAGCTGCCCATTGTGTGGGACGAGGGCGCGCACGCCAAAGAGTCCAGCGCCACCATCGCCAGCCGGTTGCAAGCTGGGCTGACCGCCACCGAAGATGTGTTCGCCGACACGAATATTGGCGATGCCCCAAAGGTCATTGCCGCAGCCAGCCGCCGGGTCGAGGCGGTGTACGGCACGCCCTTCGTGGCGCATGCCTGTATGGAGCCCATGAACTGCACCGCCCGCATCACGGCCGACCGGGCCGAGGTCTGGGTGTCAAGCCAAAACGCCGAGGCCGCATTGGCGGTGCTGGCCAATGTCTCGGGCCTGCCGCTGGAGAAATGCGAGGCCTACAACCCGCCGTTGGGCGGCGGCTTTGGCCGGCGCGGCGGCGCGCAAGACTATGTGCGCCAGGCCGCAGCCATTGCCAAGCAGTTCCCCGGCGTGCCGATCAAGCTGATCTGGAGCCGCGAAGAAGACATGGCGCACGACTTTTTCAGGCCCATTGGCTGGTGCCGGCTGGAGGCCAGCCTGACTGACAAAGGCGAGCTCGATGCGCTGCGCCTGCGCGTCAGCGGCCAGTCCATCAACGCGTTTTCGTCGCCGCACAACATCAGCAATGGCCGTGACCGGCGCCAGTTGCAGGGCTACTACGCGGAAGCGGGTGATGCCCAGCTGGGGTATACCGTGCCCAACCTGATGGTCGAGTACGCCATGCGCAACACCCATGTGCCTGTGGGGGCCTGGCGGGGCGTCAATACCAATCAGAACGGCATTTACCTGGAATGCTTCATGGACGAGGTGGCGCGTGCGGCGGGGCGTGATCCGCTGGAGTTCCGCCGTGCCCTGATGGCCAAACACCCCAAACACCTGGCGGTTCTCAACGCGGTGGCTGACAAGGCCGGCTGGGGCAAGCCGCTGCCGGCGGGCGTGTTTCGCGGCATTGCCCAATTCATGGGCTACGGGAGCTACACCGCCGGCGTGGCTGAGGTGTCGGTGCAGGGCAATGATGTCAAGGTGCACCGCGTGGTGCTGGCCACCAATTGCGGCCACCCGCTCAACCCGGACCAGATCGCGGCCCAGGTGGAGGGCTCGGTGGCCTATGGCATGGACTCATTGCAAAGTGAGTCCACCGTGCTCAACGGCCGCATCACCGAAAAGAACTTCGACACCTACCCGATTGCTCGCATGTACCAGATGCCCAAGGTGGAAACGGTGATCGCCCCGACCTATGACTTCTGGGGCGGGGTGGGCGAGCCGACCATCTGCGTGGTGGCGCCTTGCATCATGAACGCCATTTCAGCCGCGCGCGGCAAGCCGGTGCGCCAGTTGCCGCTGCAACGCGAAGGCCTGCGCATCGTTTGAGCCGCCATGCCTGTTGACCGGTCACTCGTGGCCTGCCACATCGCGCTGGCCATGGCGGTTGGCGGGTGGCTGGCGCCGAGTGTCGCGTCGGGGCAGCCTGCGCTTGCCAGCGAGGCGGCTCAGCGCGGCTACCAACTGCTGTTGCAGCGCCAGGATTCGGGCTGCGTGCTGTGCCACCGTATCCCCGGCCTGCCTGTGGGGGGCGACATTGGCCCTTCGCTTCAGGGGCTGGCCGCACGGGGCAGCGCGTCTGCAGTGCGCGAGCGAATCGCAGACCCTAGGCGCTTCAATCCGGACACCCTGATGCCAGCCTATCTCAGCCTGACCGGCTTGACCGATGTGGCGCAGGCCTACCAGGGCAGAACCATTCTGACCGAGCAGGGGCTGGACGACATCGTGGCCTACCTGATGCAGCCGGAACGGGTTCGGCCATGAGTTCCCCTGGAATGCCACGGCGAGCTTGGATGCAACTGGCCTCTGCCTCGGGCGCCGGTCTGGCGCTGAGTGGCCCGAGCTGGGTGATGGCGCAGCAGATTGGTTTTGACCAGCAGCGCACGGTGTCCGACATGCTTCGGGGCCTGGTGGGCGCCAACCTGGTCCGCGAGCAGGGGGTCAGCCTGAGCGTGGCCGCGCTGGCCGATAACGGCACCCTGGTGCCGGTCACGGTACAGGTCGCCAGTCCCATGACCGAGCAAGACCATGTGAGCCATATCTATCTCTTGTCCTCGCGCAACCCGGTGATGCAGGTCGCGGCTTTTTCCTTGGGCCCGTGGTCGGGCCGGGCAGAGATCAGCACCCGCGTGCGTCTTGCCGGCAGTCAGCAATTGCTGGCCCTGGCGCGCCTGTCAGACGGCCAATTTCGCTATGCCGCTGCCGAGGTGATCGTGACTGAATCCGCGTGCGTGGACGCCTCATGAGCCAGAGTCTGGCGCGGCTGCAATGGCCCTTGGCGATCCAGGCCGGCGATGTGGTCAAGGTTCGCCTGCTGGTGCAGCACCCCATGCACACCGGCTACCAGCAGGACATGCAGGGGCGCCTGATTGCGCGCAACGTGCTGGTGTGGCTGACCTGCACGCTGGACGGCCAGCAGGTGTTTCGTGTAGAGCCCTCGTCTGGCATCGCGGCCAACCCGTACTTTGAATTTTTTGTGCGCGCCCGAACCTCGGCCGACATGGTGGTGCAGTGGCAGGACGACCTTGGCGTCATGGGTGAATGGCGGCAGCGCATGGACGTGGCCGAGCGCAAGACGCCAGGGCCATGAATTTGGTCTGGCATTGGTTGGCCATGGCCCTTGCACTGGGCACGGGCGCCCTGGCGCTGGCCCAGCCGCAACCGTCTAGAGGCTTAGCGCCAGACCAGCTGCGCTCCGGCCTGGCGTTTGCCGGGCCGGATGTGCAGCGCCTGCAGGCCGACGCCTTTGCCAACCCCGGGCTGCTGTGGTTGACGCGCGGGGAAGCCCTGTGGGCCCAGAGTGCCGGTCTCCTCAAGCAGTCTTGCCAGGATTGCCATGGCCGGCAGGCCGAGTCGATGCGTGGGGTGGCGGCCCGGTACCCCAGGCTTGCACCCAACACGGGTCAGCTGGTCAACCTCGAAGACCAGATCCGGGCCTGTCGTACCCAGCGACAGCAAGCCACCGATTGGGCATTCGAATCCGACGAATTGCTTGCCATGACTTCGTATGTGACCGAGGCCTCCCGGGGCCTGCCACTGCTTATGTCGCAGGACCCGGCGTTGGCGACGCACCTGCAGGCGGGTGCTGCGCTGTACCAGCGCCGGCAGGGCCAGCTGAACCTGTCCTGTGCGCAGTGCCATGACCAGCAACAAGGCCGCAGGTTGTACTCAGACCGCTTGAGCCAAGGCCAGCCCAATGGCTATCCCCTCTACCGGCTGGAATGGCAGACGCTGGGCTCGCTGGAGCGGCGTTTGCGCAGTTGCTATGCCGGCATTCGGGCTGAACCGCCGCCCTGGGGTGACCAGCGGATGCGGCAGCTGGCGCTCTACCTGACCTGGCGCGGCGAGGGCCTGCCGATCGAGGTGCCGGCCGTGCGCAAATAGGTCGGCTCCGGCCCGTGGCTCAGGCGCTTGCCAGCACCGTGTGCACCGACTCGGCGATGATGTCCACCACGCGCTTGATCATGGGGGGCTGCATCACCAGCGCCGGGCCGAGGTAGATGGTGTCGCCACGGCCGCGCGTGACCA
>CAJAXU010000480.1 GCA_903948045.1 uncultured beta proteobacterium
CTTGGCACTGACGGCCAGCAATGGGGGCAGCAGCTCATCCCACAGCGGTACCTCACCTCGCGCCAATTGCATGAAGACGCGCAGGGTTTGCGCCACCAAACGCTTGTTGGCGACATCCAGCCCGCTCTGGCCTGACGCCAGCGCTTCACAAAACGCCGCACAAACCGTCCAATAATGCCGTTCCGGCGCCCCCAGCCCGGCGTCGGCTAGGCCCAGGCTCAGGTCGCGCAGGCCTGCCGCCGCACCAACATCAGCCGAGCGGATGATCTTGAGGACCAGGGCGTCCAGGCGGGCACGGGTCTGGTCACCATAAACGGCGCCAGGGTGGGCAGAGGACAGGTCTGGCATGGCAAAGGGGGGCCGTCGGGCGCAGCCCCTGGCGGACTCAGATTTGGACCAGCTCGAAATCTTCTTTGCGGGCAGCGCACTCGGGGCAGGTCCAGTTCAGGGGCACGTCAGCCCACCGGGTGCCGGGGGCAATGCCGCTATCGGGATCACCCAGCGCCTCGTCATAAATCCAGCCGCAAATCAGGCACATCCAGGTTTGGGTCTCTTCCACAAAAAGCCTTCGCATAGAATTCAGATCAATGAACAAACAGGGCTTGGGCGAGATCTGAATCGCACGCCACCACGTGCGCCATTCTGCCCGAAGAACAGCCGCCTTTCGCCCCATGCCCCCTGCTACCTCCCCCCCTGCCCTTGACTTGACCGACCCCGACGTCATGGCCGGGCCAGCCTGCGTGCTGGTGTTCAATGCCAGTGATCCCAGCGGCACCGGCGGCCTGTCGGCCGACATCACGGCCATCGCCTCGGTGGGCGCGCATACGCTGCCGGTCGTCACGGGCGCTTATGCCCGGGACACGGCACAAATCTTTGGCTATTTCTCAATCGACGAAGAAGCCGTTAGCGAACAGGCCCGGGCGGTCCTGGAAGACGTAGCCGTGCAAGTCATCAAGGTCGGGTTTGTCGGTTCGCCGGCCAACCTTAGCGCCGTAGCGGGTGTGGCAGCTGACTACCCGGACACACCGCTGGTGGCCTATATGCCCAGCCTGGCCTGGTGGGATGAGCAACGCATTGACGATTACCTGGACGCCTTCAAAGAGCTGGTCTTGCCCCAGACCACGGTCCTGGTCGGCAGCCACAGCACACTGTGGCGCTGGCTGCTGCCCGACTGGAGCACGGAACGCAGCCCCGGCGCCCGCGACATCGCCCATGCGGCCTACGAATTGGGTGTGCCCTACACGCTGGTGACCGGCATCGCGCTGCCAGACCAGTTCATCGACAACGTGCTGGCCACCCCCCATGCGGTGGTGGTCAGCGAAAAATTTGAGCGTTTTGAAGCGGTGTTTTCTGGTGCCGGCGACACCCTGTCAGCGGCCCTGGCCGCGCTACTGGCCAGCGGCAGCACGCTGGCCGAGGCCGCCACCGAAGCGCTGTGCTACCTCGACCGCTGCTTGGACAGTGGCTTTCGGCCTGGCATGGGTCACCTGGTGCCAGACCGACTGTTCTGGGCCCAGACCGACGAGGACACCGAGTCCGACGCCGAGGTCGAGATCGACGAGAATTCTGCAGCCCCACATCCTCTCAACGGACCCCTATGACCCAACAACACGACCAAAACCACACCCTGTTTGAACGTGCGCGGCGCGTGATTCCCGGCGGCGTCAACTCGCCCGTGCGGGCCTTCAAGGCCGTCGGTGGCACACCGCGCTTTATCAAACGGGCCCAAGGCGCCTATTTTTGGGATGCCAACGACCAGCGCTATATTGACTACATCGGCTCCTGGGGGCCGATGATCCTGGGCCATGGTCACCCGGCCGTGGTGGAAGCCGTGCAAAAGGCGGTGCTGGACGGCTTCTCGTTTGGGGCACCGACCGAGCGTGAGGTGGAACTGGCCGAAGCCATCCTGCAACAGGTGCCGTCGATGGACATGGTGCGGCTGGTGAGCTCGGGCACCGAGGCCGCCATGAGTGCCATTCGCCTGGCGCGTGGCGCCACCGGCCGCAACAAATTGATCAAGTTCGAGGGCTGCTACCATGGCCACGCCGACGCCCTGCTGGTCAAGGCCGGCTCGGGGCTTGCCACCTTTGGCAACCCGACCAGCGCCGGGGTACCGCCCGAGGTGGTGCAGCACACCCTGGTGCTGGCGTACAACCACATAGCCCAGCTTGAAGAGGCTTTTGCCCTGCACGGCAAAGACATCGCCTGCCTGATGATCGAGCCGATCGCCGGCAACATGAATTTTGTGCGGGCCTCGGTCCCGTTCATGAAGCGCTGCCGCGAACTCTGCACAGAGCACGGGGCGCTGCTGGTGTTTGATGAGGTGATGACCGGCTTTCGGGTGGCACTGGGCGGCGCCCAAAGCGTGTATGCGCGCGCACTGCCCGGCTTTGAGCCCGACATGACGGTGCTGGGCAAGGTGATTGGCGGCGGCATGCCGCTGGCGGCCTTTGGCGCCAAACGCGCGGTGATGGAGCACCTGGCGCCGCTGGGCTCGGTGTACCAGGCCGGCACCCTGTCGGGCAACCCGGTGGCCACCGCCTGCGGGCTGGCCACACTGCAGCAAATCAGCCAACCCGGTTTTTATGACGAGTTGGCCCGCAAGACCCGCCAACTGGTGGCGGGGCTGCAGGCCGCCGCCGACGCACAGGGCTTGCCGTTTTGCGGCGACAGCGAGGGCGGTATGTTCGGCTTCTTCCTGATGCCCGAGCTACCGCAGAACTACCCCCAGGTGATGACCACCAACGGCGCGCGTTTCAACCAGCTGTTTCACGGCCTGCTGGACCGTGGGGTCTACATTGCGCCCGCCTTGTACGAAGCCGGGTTTGTCAGTGCCGCGCACAGTGACGCTGACATCGAGCAGACCATCGGTGCCGCCACCGAGGTCTTTCGCCTGTTGGGCAGCGCCTGAGGCACACCGCATTTGTTACAGGCCTTTACATCCGCGATACACCCGCACGGCCCGTGCCGACCTAGACTTGTTACACATTGGACTCAAGAAGGAACGACACCATGAAAAAAATTGCCCTCCCCCTGTTGCTGGCCTTGGGCAGCGGTCTGTCCATGGCCCAAGAGGTCGGCCGTGTGATCAGCTCCACCCCGGTGATCCAGCAGATTGGCGTCCCGCGTCAGGTCTGCACCACCCAACAGGTGACCAGCCCTGGCAGCAAGTCGGGCGCCGGCGCGGCCATGGGTGCGATTGCCGGTGGCGCGATCGGCAACAACATTGGTGATGGCGCCGGCCGGGCCGTGGCAACCATGCTCGGCCTGGTGGGTGGCGCCATTCTGGGCGACCGGGTGGAAGGTGCGCCTGCGGCTCAGGTGCAAAACGTCCAGACGTGCAGCACCCAGACTTTTTATGAAAATCGCACGGTCAGCTACAACGTGGTCTACGAGTTCAATGGCAAACAGTACACCGTGTCCATGCCCAACGACCCAGGCCCCTTTGTCAAACTGCAGGTGACCCCGATCAGCGCCGCCACGCCAGCACCGGCACCGACGGCGACCTACAGCCAGCCGGCCATCACGGCGCAAGAGGTCATCATCGTGGAGCGGCCGACCTATGTGACCAGCCATCGCAGCCACTACGCGCGCCCCTATCACCCACCGGCAGGCTTCAACCTGCAGTGGGGCTACCCAAGCTACCCGCAGGAAGGCCCGTCGCGGCACTGGCGTTAGATCGGGCTGGGGGCACTTTGGATGCCTAGTGCCGAAAGTGGCGCACGCCGCTGAACACCATGGCCACGCCGCGCTCGTCGGCCGCATCAATCACGTCCTGGTCGCGCAGGCTGCCGCCGGGCTGGATGACGCAGCAGGCACCTGCATCCACCACCACGTCCAGGCCGTCGCGGAACGGGAAGAAAGCATCGCTGGCAACCACGGCATCTTGCAGGCTCAAGCCGGCATGACCGGCCTTGATGCTGGCAATGCGGGCTGAGTCGAGCCGACTCATTTGCCCGGCGCCCACCGCCAGGGTCATCCCTTGGCGGCAAAACACAATCGCATTGCTTTTCACAAACTGCGCCACGGTCCAGGCAAACAGCAGGTCTTGCAATTGCTCGGGGCTGGGCTGGCGCCGCGTCACCACCTTCAGATCAGCCAGCTGCAGCTGGTGGTTGTCAGCGGTCTGCATCAGCAGGCCCGAGCCCACCCGCTTGATGTCCATCGCGTTGCGGCCCTTCGCCCAGGCGCTGTCGCCCCCCGGCGGCAGCGCAATCTGCAACACCCGTACATTGGGCTTGGCCTGAAACACGGCCAGCGCCTCGGGCGTGTAGTCCGGCGCCATCAGCACCTCGACAAATTGTTTGGCAATTTGCGCGGCGGCAGGTCCGTCGACCGTGCAATTGAGGGCAATGATGCCGCCAAAAGCCGAGGTCGGGTCCGTCTGCCAAGCCCGGCCATAGGCGGCCAGGGCATGTTCGCCCAAGGCCACGCCACAAGGGTTGGCATGCTTGACGATGACGCAGGCCGGCGTCGTGAAGCTCTTGACGCACTCCCAGGCGGCATCGGCGTCGGCAATGTTGTTGTAAGAGAGCTCTTTGCCCTGCAGCTGACGCGCTGTCACCAGCGAGCCGGGCGCAGGATGCAGGTCACGGTAAAAAGCGGCTTGCTGGTGCGGGTTCTCGCCGTAGCGCAAATCCTGCAGTTTGATGAAGCAGCCATTCGCTTGCCCTGGGAAC
>CAJAXU010000481.1 GCA_903948045.1 uncultured beta proteobacterium
AAGTCTTGAACTCTGCGCTGTACTCGCGCCGCCGAGGGCGCTCCACTGTCGACATTTGATTCATAGTCTCCACGATCTCCTTCGTGGGGACGATGCCTGATCATCAGCATCGATTCAATATGGGGTGCCCAGCCGCTTACGATGAATTTGCCACTCCGATTGGCTAGTCAAGAGTGAAGCGGGCTGGCTGAACCAGTGTCAGATTTATTGTGTTCTACGCGTCTGAAATTTCCGCCGGTTTGGGCTTAGAACTCCAATCACCTGCGGGCGCCCAAGAATATGCTGTACGCTTGCCTGCCCCCATGCAACCTCATCTTGCGAGTTGAACACCATGAACCAGACGGACCTGCTGCATCTGCGGACCTCGATCGAACTTGCGTGGAAGGCACGCGTGCGCGGCAACCATCCGTTCGGTGCGGTGCTGGCGAACGCGGACGGTCTGCGCTTGTTGATCGCGGAAAACACCGTCTCCACCGAGCGGGATGTCACCGGTCATGCGGAGCTCAACCTAATTCGGCTGGCGACGCATGACCTGTCTGCAGAGCAGCTCGCGCAGAGCACGCTCTATGCGAGCACCGAGCCATGCGCGATGTGCGCAGGCGCTGCCTTCTGGGCCGGCATTGGACGTGTCGTTTATGCTTTGGCAGAGACTGATCTATACGCGCTCATCGGCCACTCTGCGGGGCAACTGGTCATACCCTGCCGCGAGGTTTTCGCCCGCGCCGGACGCGCGACGCAGGTCGAGGGGCCGTGCGCGGAGCTGGGGCAAGAGGCACATGCGGTGCACGCCGGTTTCTGGAAGCGTAGTGCCTGACGCGCGGCGGGTGCGGCCCCTCGATCCATGAACATATCGCTGCGCCACCTGCGGGCCTTTGCCGCCATCTCCCGGGCAGGAAGCTTCACGGTCGCGGCCAATCAATTGCATGTCTCGCAGTCGGCGTTGAGTGTTCTCGTCAAGGACCTTGAAGACGACCTGGGTGTGTGCCTGCTTGATCGGACGACGCGCAACGTGCGGGTTTCCGAAGTGGGCCTGGCTTTTCTGCCACAGGTCCAGCGGATCCTGGAAGACCTGGAGCATGCGATCCACAGCATCGCCGACCTGCGCGATCTAAAGCGCGGCGTGGCGCGAATCGCTGCGCCGCAGTTGATGTCGGTCACGTTGATCCCGTCCGTGCTGGCGGTGCACCGTGACCGTTTTCCCGGGGTGGAGGCGCGTATCGTCGAGTGCCTGATGGAGGAGGTGGAAGCCAAGGTGGCCAGTGGCGAGGCCGACCTCGGCGTGGGGCCTGAACGCAGGGTGGGCCCGGACGTTGAGACGTTACCGCTGATGAAACTGCCAGTCATGCTGGTATGCCCGAAACGTCACCCACTGGCGACGGCCGGTCGCGTCACCTGGAGCGATGTGGTGAAGCAGCCGTTCATCTCGCAACTCGGCGCTTACCGCGCCCTGATCGATCTCGACCTGCACAACTGGTCGAAAGAGCTCGCTCTCAAGCCGATCCACGAGGTGACCTATCTCACCACTGCGCTGGCCCTGGTGAGCAGCGGTTTGGGGGTTACTGCGTCCCCGCTTAACGTACGCAAGCTGGCTGCTTCGTTCGGCCTTGCGATGCGGCCCATCGTGGATCCCAAGATGGAGCGCCGCTTCTGCGTGTTCCTGCCACGCGGCCGGGACCTGAGTCCGGCTGCGACAAGCCTGCTGACTTGCCTGAAGGACGTGGCGCGCGAGAACTGACCCGGCAAGGGCTCAGGTCATGCGCCGATTAACGGCGTTTTCGGCCATCTTCGCAAGATTGAACAGCACCAGCGAACTGGCCGCGGCAACCGCGCTGGCTGCCAAGGCGCGATCGGCCTCCAGGTCGCCGCGCGCCAGCAGGAATAGCCGTCCCAGTCCGTCGATGCCGGTGAGGAACTCGGCAACCATAGCGGCCAGCACGGCAAACGATGCCGAGATGCGGACCGAGGCGAACAGTTGCGGCATCGCGGCTGGCAGCGCGATCAGCACCAGCTTGCGCCAGCGCGTGGCACCGAATACCAGGCAAAGATCCGAGGCCGCGGCCGGCAAGCCGGCCAAGCCGGAGGAAACCAGCACGAAGCTCGGGAAGAACGAGAACACCGTGACGACGAAGATTTCCATCGAGGTGTTGTAGCCCATCAGGCGCGAGAGTATCGGAATGAAGACGATGAAGGGCACAGACCGCACCAGCAGGGCGAGTGGTGCCACGATGCCGGAGAGAAAGCGCGAACTCCAGGCGACTACTGCAACGAGCGTACCGAGAAACGCGCCGGCGAGCAAGCCGGCGACCGCTGCCCGCAGGGTCAGCAGAAGCTTCGCACCGAGCGTGGGCCAGTCATTGGCCAGCGCACGCGCGACGGTCCATGGGTCCGGCAGCACGATGACATTGAAACCTTTGAGCCTGACGTACAGGTCCCAGGCGAACAACAACAATACCATCCACCACCAGCTGCGGAGCAGGGACGCCAGTATCCGGCCCAGCGTCACCATGTGTACCTCCGGTGCGCCCATCGGTGCAGCATGGACAGTGCCGTGTAGGCGATCAGCGAACACGCCACACACAGCAACGCCGCCGCCCAAAGCTGGGGAATTCGCACGTTCTGCAGCGAACTGATGATGAGGACGCCCAGGCCGCGCGGGGCGCCGAACCACTCACCCAGAGCGGCGCCAATCACTGCGCCTGGCGCGCCCATGCGCAGGCCATCGATGAATCCGGGCACGGCGGCAGGGAAATAGATCCGCACGAATGCCCGTGTGGGCGACGCGCCCAGCACGGCTGCAAGGTCGTGAGGTGCGCGCGGCGCGAACTTGAGCGCCGAGTCAAGCGCGACCATGATGGGGAAATACGCGGCCAGCGCGCTCAGGACCACCGGTGTCGTCTCGGGACCGGCGACCAGGATCAGCACCGGCCCGAATGCAATGGTGGGAATCGCGTGGATCGTGGTGGCGAAGGAGTCAATCCCCTGGTGCAGCGGTTTGAGCAAGTGGCCGATGGTCACCAGCAACAGGCTGGCGCAGGCACCGATGCATAGTCCGAGGCTGGCCGACGTCGCGGTGCGCAGGAAGGCCCGTCCGAGGATTTCACGCCGGGCCGGTGTGTCGTAAGCGTCCAGCATCGCCGACAAGGCCGGAAACGAGTCACCCCAGAGCCGGCTGCGCCCTATCCACTCCCACGCCGCGAGGACCAGGACCAGCCCAAGTATCCGGAACAGCGGGCCCCAGTCGAATTTGCCTCGGCTCACGCGCCCGACTCCACGCTACGACCCGACGCGGCCGAGGCGTCATCGAGGCTCGCCGAGACCGCCTGCACCAGTTGCAGAAAGGCCATTGTGTCGGTCACCGCGCGGTTACGCGGTCGTGGCAGGTCGACGGGAAATTCGGCATGGATGCGCCCTGGCCGTGCCGCCATGATGATTACGCGGTCCGCCAGTTGAACGGCTTCCTCCACTGAGTGCGTGATGAGCAAGGTGGTGGTGCCCAGCGTGGCCCACAGGCTCTGCATCTCCCGGTTCAACGCGCGTCGGGTCACTAGGTCGAGCGCGCCGAACGGTTCATCCAGCAGCAGCAGTACCGGGTCGAGCACGATGGCGCGGGCAATTGAGACCCGTTGGCGCATGCCGCCGGAGAGTTGCCGTGGCACGCTGTCGAGGAAATCCGACAACCCTACCATCGCGGCGAGTGACGCGATTCGGGCCTTGTCCACCGGCATGCCAGACAGGCGGTAGGGCAGCGCGATGTTCTCGCCGACGCTGAGCCAGGGCAGCAGCGCATGGTCCTGAAACGCCACACCCAGTCGGTGCTGGCGCGTCAAGGCGTCTGGGGTTTCCCCTCCGATGAGTACCGCGCCGGTGTCGGGCGTTTCCAGGCCCGCGATAATACGCAACAGTGTCGACTTGCCGCACCCGCTGGGACCTACGACCGCGACCAGCTCGCCTTTCTGGATGCCGAAACGCAGGTCGTCCAGCGCGAGCAGGTTTTGCCTGCGGTTCAGCGCAAAGGTCTTGCTGATACCGGAAACATCGACGTAGACGGAGCCCCTGGCCGGCATTGTTTCAGTGACGCCCGGCGTGACGCTCATCGTTTGTACGCGTCGCGCAACAGCGACATATCCACGTACTTTTCAACTTCAGGGAGCTTGTCCATTCCACCTGCGCGCAAGGCATCGTAGATCGGTCCGTTGATCCGGTTTTTGTTCACCCAGAACAGGCCATTGGCCTTGGTGTCGTCACTGTGCAGATACGGCACCTGCAGGATATTGGCCCGGGTTTCACGCTTGAGGTCGAGGTTGAATTCGGCGCCGTACTTGTCCACGGCCAGTTTGGCGCCGTAGGCGGGATTGGCCTCGTTCTCGGTCCAGCCACGGATTTCGGCGCGCAGGTAACGCACCAGCGCGTCGCGGTTGTCGGCAACCCACTTGCGTGTGCCGAACAGCACGTTGCTGTAGGAAGGGAAACCCAACTCGTCGAACGAGCGGAAAAAGAAATCCTTGTTCTTGACCATGCCCTTGTCTTCCAGCGCGAGCGGCTGGTTGGTCTCGAACACCAGCATGGCGTCGCCCTGCCCGTCGAGCAAGGGGGCCGGATCGAAGCCGCCCGGCACGTAGGTAAACGAGTTGGGCGCGGCCGGCAGCTTATTCATTCTCAGGACCGTCTCGATGGTGCGCACATCGACCGGTGAAGGCAGGATCAGCCGTTTGCCCAGGATATCCTTGGGCTCGCGGATCGGCGCCTTCGCCAACGACATCAGGCCACCCGGACCGCGCTGGAAACGGCTCGCGATCACGACCAAGTCATTGCCCTTGTTGATGGCGTCGAGCAGGCCGCGGAATCCCGAAATCTGGCCCAGGCCGACTTCGCCGCTGGACACGCGTTCTGCCGGATTGGGCGTGTTGGGGCCGCCCGGACGCCACTCTACTTTCAGGGCTGCATCGGTGAAATACCCTTTCTCCATGGCCACCCACATGCCGGCGAACTGGTGGTTGGGAATCCAGGACAGGGACGTGGTGATGGTCGCAGGCCGTGCCTGCGCATGCAACGGGCCGGAAAAATTCAGGGGCAGGGCGGTTGCCAAGGCGGTTGCACCGAGGCGTTGCAGCGTGCCACGGCGCGTCAGTGCAGGGCTCCGTGAGGGTTTGGGTGTTTCGGGGCGGTTCATGGAGTCTCCTGGTGTGGGTGGTTGGATGAAACTGTCCCTGATAAATTGGATCTGCCTGGCGTCACGCTCGAGCACCAGCGGCCAGGCTGGCCTGCAATGTGGTGGCGGGAAAGATGCCGTGGCGGCACACGATCGCCGATACCAGCGATGGGGGTGTGATGTCAAAGCTTGGGTACCAGCCCCGGGCCAGCGGCGTGGCTGTGCGCTGGCCCATGCAAAACAGGCTTTCCTGGGCGTCGCGTTCCTCGATCGGCACGTCCTGTGGTGTTGGCGCTTTAGGGTCGGGCTGGCTCACGGTGACGTAGTACGGCAGCTTGAAAGCGTTCGCGGCGATGGCCAACTGTAAGGTGCCGATCTTGTTAACCACATGGCCGGACATCGTCACGCGGTCGGCCGCGGTAATGAACACGTTCACGCGTCCCCTGTCCATCGCCCAGGCGGCCATGCCATCGGTGATCACGGTGACCGGCAGTCCCATTTCGGCCACACTATGGGCGGTCAATCGGGCGCCTTGCAGGTACGGACGGGTTTCGGTGCATGTGACTTCGAGGCGCTTGCCACTGTGCCCCGCCGCCGCGAGGGTCTCGATGAATGCCGCGTCGGCCCAGCAATGCGTCAACACGTGGTCACCATCGTGGAGCAAGGTGGCAGCCTGGGCGCCGATGTGGCGAGAGATCGCGCGCCGCTCGTCCCACAGGCGCCGCACTTGGGCCTCTACCGTGATGGAAAAGTCCGGGCCGCTTTCGGTCAGCATGGCGGACTCGTGCAGGATACGACCCACCGCCGTGGCAATGTTGTTGTTCGTGGCGCGCGTCGCGATCAGCCGGGCGCCCGCAAGGGCCATCTTCCTGCGGCGTTCTGCGGCATCCGGTTCATGGTTCAAGGTGCGCGCCGCCAGCACCATGCCAGCGCTCGAGGCGAAGAACGGTCCGTTGCTCTGCGTCACCATGTCCTCGATGGCCCGGGCGACCTCCTCGTAGGTGCCGCATTCGACAAAACGCTTCTGGAACGGGAACACACGCCGGTCGAGGATGCGCACGCGGTCGGGATCCAGGATCACGCTCTCGGTCAACAGAGTTGGCAAGGAAGGTTCCGGGTTGGACATTGGTGAGAGATGCTCGATGAAGGGTATCACGCCGGCTTGGTGGTCATCACGCGATGCGCACAGCCCATGGGCGAATGCTGCGCCTGCGGCATTCATTGGACAAGTTGATTTTCTTCATTGGTTCATGTGAATCCAGAATAAATAGCAAGGCTCTTTTGATCAGAACCGGGGGTATGCTTTGAGCGATGCCGGTCCTGGTCATCCCGACCGACCCACCAATACTTCCAGGAGCGGAGCCCAGCATGCATGCAATCATTGGCGGAACCCAGACCATGACCCTTCCCGTGCTGGAGGGAATTCGTTCTGAAATGGTGGAGACACCGTATGGCAGGCCGTCCGGGGCCATCGCCATCGGGGCGATCGGCGGGCGGGAGTTTGCCTTTTTGCCTCGGCATGGCAATCCGCACATGTTGCCCCCGCACAAGATCAATTACCGTGCCAACCTGTGGGCGCTGCGCAAGTTGGGGGTCACCAGCGTGGTTGCGATCTGCACATCCGGCGGCCTGGCCGACCGGTTCGGTCCGGGCACCATCGTTTGTCCAGATCAGATCGTTGACTACACCTGGGGCCGCGAACACACGTTGTCGGATGGCCTGTCGAACGAGCCGGTGGTGCATGTCGATTTCACGATTCCGTTTACCGCCTCGCTGCGGCAAAGCCTTATCGGTGCCGCATCGCTGGCGAAGGTTTCGGTGTACGACGGCGGTTGTTATGCATGTTTCAACGGCCCGCGGCTGGAAACGGCCGCTGAGATTCGCGCGCTGGCGCGGGACGGTTGCGATCTGGTGGGCCAGACCATGATGCCGGAAGCCGGACTGGCGCGGGAGTTGGGGCTGGACTACGCGGCCTTGTGTCCGATCGTCAATCACGCTGCGGGCATTGGCGATAGCCGCAGCGGCATCTCGCGCGCTGAACTGCGCGCGACGCGCGAAGCGGCGATGGAGCGGGTAATGCAGCTGCTGGAGCAGTTCGCGCGGGTCGAGAGCGCCGCGCCATGAGCGCCGGCGGGCCGCTCCCGAGGTCGAATTCCGCAATGCACAGCATGGAGGATGTCTGATGAGCACCGATGTCCAGGCGCTGCGCGAGGCGGTAGTCCAGACCTGCCGCGACATGAGCCGGCTCGGCGTGGCTAAAGGCACCTCGGGCAACGTGGGCGTACGCCATGGCGAAGGTTTTCTGATTTCGCCGACTGGCATTGCCTACGAGCAGATGCGTCCGGAGCAGGTCGTGCAGGTTTTCTGGGATGGGTCCTTCGAAGGACAAACGCTGCCATCCAGCGAGTGGCGTTTCCACCGGGATATTCTGTTCCACCGCCGCGAGTTCAACGCTGTCGTGCACACGCACTCGATGCATGCTACTGCGCTGTCCATCCACGCGCGCGGCATACCGGCGATCCACTATCGCATCGCGGCTGCTGGCGGGCCGGACATCCGCTGTGCCGAGTACGCGACCTTCGGTGAGCAGGCCTTGTCCGATAACGCGCTCAAGGCCATGCAGGGCCGCAAGGCCTGCCTGCTGGCACACCACGGTGTGATTGCGGCGGAGAGTTCCCTGTCGCGCGCCCTGGCGCTGGCCGTCACGGTGGAGGAATTGGCGCAACAGTACCTGCTCAGCTTGGCTCTGGGCACGCCACCGGTACTAGTTGACGAAGAGATTGACCGCGTGATCGCGAAGTTTGGCAGCTACGGCCAGCAGCGCCCCGGCTGACAGTTAGCCTAATATCGGATTGGATCGAAGTGGACGGTTTTGCAAATACAAATCTTGTCGGCGGACCCGAAACTAATTGAACCATGCGTAGCTAAGTGAGAGTACTATGGAATCGCTGTTTATCGCAGTCAGTTTTTCCAACAGGAGATCTAAATGCAACGCAGAACATTCTCGACAGCTATTGCAGCCATGGGTTGCGGTGCGCTCAGCGGCGTGTCGACATTGGCTGAGGCACAGTCTTCTACGAATGTGGCATTTGCCCTGTTTCCTGGCTACCGTGAGCTGATGAAACAGCATGTCTTTGACCCCTACAACAAGGCCAACCCGCAGGTCAATATTTCACCGCTTGAAGGTCCTGCGTCGCAGACGTATGCGCAGCTGCTGGCCAGTCCGCCATCGTCTCGATCCATACAAGGCGGCATGATGAATGATGCTTTGTCCTGGGCAGGTGTAAATACCAAGCTCTGGGATCCAATGACGATCAAGGACGTCCCGAACTTGGCAAAGGTTCCGGCTGCATTACGCAACGATGCTGGTATACCCTGGGTCTTCAATGCCTTTGGCATTTCGTACAACCCGGAAAAAATGCCTAACGGAATAGACAGTTGGAACGATCTTTATAGCCCCTCGCTCAAAGGCAAGGTAGCGATGTGGCCAGCCTATTTTGACGCGTACGTGATGGCTGCTGTCGCTGCGGGCGGCGGTAATACGGAGATTGAGAAAGGAATCGAGAAATGGAAGAAAGCCAAAGACAATATTGGCATGTGGATCACGTCAATAGCCGAACTGCATCAAGCGATGCACAGAGGCGAAATTTGGGCTGCTCCTGACTATCTGAGTACTACTGTACGAGACGCCAAGGCAGGCATGAAGCTTGCCATGTCCTTGCCAGTCGAGGGAGCGGTTTTGAACACTTATCAACTCGAGTCGGTCAGCGGGAACTCTGTGGCACAGCGTCAGGCCGTCGCAGGGTTAATCAACTCATCTCTTGGGGACCAGGCTCAGGCAGCTGCGTTCGAAGCCGCTTACTTGACGCCGGCAAATGCAGCTGTCAAGGTGGACGCGCGAAAAGGTGAAATTCCAGGGCTTAAGGGCTATGATTTCTCTGCGAGCGAGGCGGTCAAGCGTTTCTACAAGGTCGACTACAAATGGGTCGGCGCAAATGGCAGCAAAATCAAAAAGCTCATTGAAGACAATCTTCATTGACGTTGTCGGTTTCGACTGGATTGTTTCTGTGCACAGCTTGCCTTTGAGCGTTGGCGAATGACAGCGGCCTTAATTGAGTTGCGATCTGTGGCCAAGAACTACGGCGCGGCTGCCAAAGCTGTTCACAACTTTTCGTTGACCGTGGAACCAGGCAACTTGGTCACACTGCTTGGTCCCAGTGGTTGCGGCAAGACGACCATTCTTCGTTTAATCGCCGGATTAGAGGACCTTTCTGAAGGCGAAATTCTGATCGATGGGCAGGCGATCACGCATATTCCTACTCACAAGCGGCAATTGGGTATGGTCGCGCAGGATTACGCGCTATTTCCACACATGACTGTCGAACAGAATCTAGCCTTCGGGATCAAGAGTTCGCAGCTTGCAAGACGGCGACAGGCGCCGCTGTCATCGCTTCAGATCAAAGAGCGGATCGGGCAGTTGCTAAGTCTTGTCGGACTCGATGGTTATGAGCGCAGGAGACCAGCACAGCTATCGGGCGGCCAGAAGCAACGCGTGGCTCTGGCGCGTGCCTTGGTGACAGAGCCACGGGTGTTGCTACTCGACGAGCCATTTGCGGCACTGGATAAGCAATTGCGTGAGCAACTTCAGATTGAAGTTCGCAGAATCCAGGCGCAAGTAGGCATCACGACAGTGTTTGTCACACACGATCAGAACGAGGCGCTGGCCATGAGCGACCGGGTCGCGGTGCTGAATCTTGGTAAGCTGGAGCAATATGCAAGCCCGCAACAAATCTATGACGAACCTGCCACACGTTTCGTCGCTGAATTCGTTGGACGGAACAATTTCTTCTCTGGCCGCATTACCGAACGCAGTGCGGACGCATGCAGAGTGACTCTTTCTGAGGGCACCGAATTCTGGTTGCAGTGCAAATCGCCAGTCTTGGTGGGCAATCAAGTTCAGTTTTCTGTTCGGCCTGAACGGGTTCGGATCTCGAGGGTGGCCGCACCTGTGGATGCAAAGCTGAACTCACTGGTCGGCGTCGTTTCGCATACCGTCTATCTGGGTGACCGGATCGATGTGCTGGTCGATACGAAGGTTGGGGTCATGTCAGCGAATATTCCTCGCGACCAGCCAGGTCAATGCAATTGGACTCATGGAGAGTCCGTTTGTGTCGAGTTTTCGCCGGGTGCAGGAACACTTTTACCCGATGTCCAATCAATGTGAATCAGGTGTACAGCCCCTTTTCCCCAATTTCTGCCCTGCGCCGCCGTCAGTGGTCGGTGGTATTTGCGCTGGCACCTGCCTTGCTCCTGATCGGCACGCTGTTCCTTGTGCCCTTGCTTCGGTTAGCGCAGTTGAGCATCACGGATCGCTATCCGGAGCCAAGCGAACTTTTTACACTTGCCAATTATCTAGAGGCGGTTTCTCGCCCATTTCATCGAAACTCATTAGTAACTTCGTTGAAGTTGGCCACCATCGTCACCGTGATCACCTTGGTTCTCGGCTACCCGCTCGCTTTTTTCCTTGTGCGCTCGACGTCGCGTTACAAGGCGATCGTGCTGTTGGCAATCATCTCACCGTTGTTGATCAGCGTGGTCGTTCGGAGCATCGGCTGGTTGATCCTCCTTGGGCGCGAGGGGGTCGTCAACCAGATGCTCCAGGCATTGCACATGATTCAAGAGCCGCGCCAGCTTCTATTCAATTTTATCGCTGTTGTGATTGGTGAAGTCAACATATTGCTGCCGTTCATGGTGCTCAGCATCAGCACATCGCTGAGCCAGATACCTCCTTCGCTGGAGGAGGCAGCAGCTGTGATGGGAGCGGGAGCCGTTCGACAGTTTGCATACGTCACGTTGCCATTGAGCGCCCCAGGCTTGATTTCCGGTTCGGTGATCGTGTTTGTCCTGACAATGGGATCGTATGTAACACCGCAGATGCTAGGTGGCGGAAAGGTGAATGTCATCACGACAGATATCTATAGCCGGGTGATGGTGGACTTCGAATGGCCGATGGGCTCTGCACTTGCAATCATCACCCTGCTTTGCACCATCAGCGTCGTCTTGCTCATGAATTGGGTCCAGAACCGTATGCTCGGTGGCTTGGCGCGGGGAGAGCTCTAATGCAAAAGCCGGTAGTGTCCGTGATTGCCCAGCCCTCAGGAACATCGAAAAAACGCAGGGTGCGAGCATTGAATGCCTACGCCATGGCCATGGCGTTCCTGTCGGCGCTGCCATTGCTGATACTGATTCCTGTCAGCCTGAATCCATTGCCCATGATTGGGTTCCCTGAGGGTGGGCTGAGCTTCGCCTGGTATGCCAAGGTATTTCGTTCGACGAATTTTCCCGAAGCATTTGTTACCAGCTGTTTCGTTGGTTTGATGTCGACAACCATCAGCCTGATTGCGGGCTCTCTGGCTGCTTGGGCATTGACACGAAGCAGGTTTCGAGGCGTCTCAGCCATCGAAGCGTTTCTGCTCAGTCCACTGCTGCTGGCCAGGATTATTTATGGCATTGCCATGCTAATAGTGCTAACGCAGATTGGACTCATCCGCACGACCCTGGGACTGATCATCGCTCATGCAGTCATTGTGATGCCCTATGTGGTTCGCATCATTGGCGGGACACTCATTGGGATCAGTCGTTCGCTCGAGGAAGCCGCAGCTGTGCTCGGCGCAAGCCAGTCTCGGATATTTGTATTTGTGACCTTGCCGCTGCTGCGTCCTGGTCTCATAGCAGCTGCAGTCTTTGGCTTCATCACCTCATTCGACGAATTCACCATGACGGTATTTTTGGTCGGTGCACAGACAAAGACGCTGCCGGTGGAGATCTTCAGGTACGCCGAATTGATCGTTGATCCCGCCGTAGCGGCCGTGAGCGTGATGCTCATTCTGGGCACACTACTTGGCATTGCATTGCTGGAAAAGACGCTGGGCTTGGAGAAAGTTCTCAAAGCTTAGTGGCGGGTGCTGCCGTCTGCCATGTTCAATACACAGGAGTTATCTGATGATTGTCGATTGCTGCGTCAACTACCGTGGTCACCCCAACCTTGGCCTTTACGACTACCTGAAGATCCCGCGGCGTGACCCCAATCCATGGCGGTTGGATGACCTGATCCAGCAACTGGATCTGAATGGGATTTCCCGCGCAGGTCTGGTCGCCAGCGTGGTTGCCAATGGTGTCGGAGGCGAGATCGACCCTATCCACGTGGATGAAATTCAACCTTTGCTTGCTGCCGCGCCGGATCGGCTGTTCGGCTGGGTCGGCGTTAATCCGCTCAAGACGATGGAATCGGTCCGCTACATTGACTATGCAGTACGCGAGTTGGGATTCAAGGCGGTCCACGTGTATCCGCATTGGTTTGGGGTTCCGATTAACGATCGTCTTTACTACCCAATCTATGCGAAATGTGCAGAACTGGGGGTTCCAATCGGGTTGCAGGTGGGCACGCAATCGCCACGGTCAGGTGCCAAGTTGTGTGCGCGTCCGATCTTGCTCGATGATGTCGCTTTTGACTTTCCGGAACTCAAGATCCTGGGGCTTCATCTGGGCCACCCCTTCATCACGGAGATGCTCATGCTCTGCAAGAACCACGAGAACGTGTATGTTGTCGCAGATGCCCACCCACCTGTGCATTGGGGACCAGAGGTCGTAGATTACATTTTGCAGAAGTACTGGTCCAACAAGGATGGCGCCACGAAGGTAATCTGGGGCACAGACTATCCAGTTCAGGCGTTCTCTGAATCGCTCCGACAGCTGAGAGACCTGCAATTGCCGGCGGCGACATTTGATCTGGTGGCCGGCGGCAACGCAAGAAAGGTATTTGGTCTGCCCGACGGCCCATGACTACGGACGGCGTCTCCCATAATCCGATGGCCTCGAGCTCAACGTCATTTTGCGCTGCATGACTCTGTCACTGGGGACCAATGACCGTCTGTACTGGGGCTGTCGATGGCTTACAATTAGGGGTCAATCAAGACCTACTTTTCACCATGAAGACAAAGATCTTTACTCTGATCGTGGGCGCCGATTCAACACATGATCACATGGCCGAATGAATTTTGACTTGCGGCTATTGTCAGCTTTTGACAGAAATATCCGCGTCGATTGACCAAGGGGGTCAGACTTGCAAACAAGCATTGCATCAATCCGCTGTGAGATTCTGAACGTCTCACCGAAGACCAACTGGACTTTTGTCGTCGTGACGGCCAGCGATGGTGTCTGTGCTTGGGGCGAAGCCTCATTGAATGCTTGGGAACCGATGCTGCGTGGCGCAATTGAGCTGGTTGCAAACCAAGCGGTTGGCCTGACGCTCGAAGCCGCCACTTCGGCACTGCGCGTGTCTACGCATTCCACCGGTGGTCCGGTTCATGCGGCAGCGATCAGTGCGACGCTACAGGCTCTGTTAGAGCTTCAAGCCGTCAACACAGGGCAAGACTGGGCCTCATTGCTGGGCCCGCTGCGGCGAGCAAAGCTGATGGCATACGCCAACATCAACCGTGCAAGGCCCATCAGTAAGATTCGTGTCAAAACCTGCCACATCGACAAATTCCTATGGTGGGCGCGGCTTGCGGCTCGCTACCGTTCAGGCACTACATCGGTGGGAACCGTCGGAAACGCTTGAAATTGAGGTGCTTTAGAGAATTTCGATGTGAAAAAACTCGGATAGACGCGATTTTTGGCATATCGCTAGCATCTTGGAGTGATGTGGCAGGTTTTGACACGAATCTTACCGACGGGCCTATCCGCCCCACAAGTCAACCTGCGCCTGCTCGAGATTTTCGCTCGCGTGGCGGAAGAAGGCACCATGAGCGCCGCAGCGGAACGGCTGGAGATGAGCCAGGCCGCTGTATCGCAGGCCATCACCTCTCTGGAGGAGGCGTTCAGCGTGCAGCCGTTCGACCGCTCTGTTCGTCCGCAGGCGCTGACGCTGCTCGGCCGCACTGCTCTGAAGTGCACCAACGAGGCTTTCGGCAAGCTGCGAGAGCTAGAGGACACCATGCGTTACGCGTCCTCCGGCCGGGTGCCGCTGCTGCGCATCGGCATGCTCAACAGCTTCACCTCCACCGCCGGCGCCTCGATGCTCGACCAGCTGCGCGACCTCGCCAGCGAATGGACCGTGGTCTCAGGCTTCAACGCCACCACCGTAAAGGCGCTGCTCGAGCGCCGCTGCGACGCCATCATCACGTCGGACGATGGCGCCGTTCCTGAGGCGGTCGAGACCCGGCTGCTGCTGACCGAGCCGTATCAGCTGGCGGTGCCCGCCAACTACAAGGGCGACGTCGCCGACCTCAAGGCGGTGATCACCGGGCTCGACTTCATCCGCTACGGCAAGGACGCGCACATGGCGCCGATCCTTGACAACTACCTGCGACGCACTGGCATTCAGTCGACACCGCGCTACCAGTTCGACACCACCGACGCGGCGCTGCGCATGGTCGAGGCCGGCTTCGGCTGGACCATCGTCACGCCGCTTATCTTCCTTAAGTCCATGGTGCCGGCCAGGACGGTACGTGTGGTGCCGCTGCCGGGCCCGCCGCTTCTGCGCCGCGTGGTGGCGGCTATGCGCCGCGGCGAGAGCGGCGAGAGCGGCGAGATCCTGCAGCGTATCCAGGAAGCGTCGCTGTGGTCGCTGCGCGAAGTGGTGCTGCCGCAGATCACCCGGGTGCTGCCCGGCAGCGTCGCCGAGTTTCAGATTGCCGAAGCCACCACGGCGGCCCCGAAGAGGCGCCGCAAGGCCGCCTGACAACAGCCGCCCGCTCGCGCTCGCGAACCACCGGCGCTTGAAAACCGGCCTGCGGGACCTTATCTGTAGCGGATTCCCGCCCCGGAGAGCCGTTCCAGGATCGGCTCTGTCTCCGTCTGGCATTTACGCGGCTGGAGTGCTATTTGGCTATTAAAGCTTGCACATCAGCAATCAGTCCTTGAACCAACGCGCACATCTCGGCTACGGTGGATTCTTCAACCTCAAGGTAGCCTTCATACTCAGCCAGGTTACGCTTTTGATGCGCGGTGTCTAACACCCGCCAGCGGTTGGCGGGCCAGCCCAGGGTGTGCGTAAGGCATTGAAAGACGGTGTACCGGTTTTCGCTGCGGTAGCCGTGCCAGCGCAATGCGGCCAAGGCGGAGGCATGGGCGGCGTTGTATGCGCTGGTAAAGCGGCCTTCCAGCGATAGCTTGTTCAACTTGGCATCGCTCAGGCGGGTCTGCGCCATAGCGAGCATGCGGGTTACTTCCTGGGCGTTGCGCGGCTCGGCTTTGAGTTGCCCGATGCGCACCAGGTTGTCCAGTTCAGGCAGGCTCATGAGCATGCCCTATCAATGACAGTGTGGGTTGCGACAACACCCGGTTTACAAATGAGTCTGGCTCGGCTCGGCGGCGCTCAAACTCTTGAGGTGAATAGCAGCTTGGGTTGATTTTTCTGCCCAACTGCGCCTCGGCGGGCTCCAAGGCTGCAAAGACCTGGCTGAGCAGCAAATCGTTACCCATCAGCATCACGTCAATGTCGCTGCTGCTGGTGTCGGTTTGTTTGGCGACCGAACCATAGACCCAGGCCGACTGCAAATTAGGTTGCAAGGGCTGCAAGGCATCGCGCAACACCGGCACTGTCCCTAGCGTCTTACGCGTCAAGGCGACCAGTTCAGCATAGACTGGGGATTGCGGATTGGCCTGAAAGCGGCGCAGGTTGCCCACCGCTTGCGCATCGACCAGCCCTGCCGTGGCTAATCGGTTGAGCTCCCGCTGCAAAGAGGCGCTGCCCAGGCCGGTA
>CAJAXU010000482.1 GCA_903948045.1 uncultured beta proteobacterium
GTGGATTACACGGTGCTGGGCGGCCTCGAGGTGGACATGGAAGGCAACCTGGCCAATTACATGATACCCGGCAAGATGGTGCCGGGCATGGGCGGCGCCATGGACCTGGTGGCCGGCGTCAAAAGCGTGGTGGTGCTGATGGAACACGTGGCCAAAAAGAAAGACGGCACGATTGACCTCAAAATCCTGCCCCACTGCACCTTGCCGCTGACCGGCGTGGGCGTGGTGGACCGCATCATCACCGATCTGGCGGTGCTGGACGTGACGCCGCATGGTCTCAAAGTGGTGGAGATGGCGCCCGGCGTTACTCGCGACGAGTTGCAGGCCAAAACCGGCGTGCCGCTGCAATAGTGCCTATCCAACACAGGTACTGCGATCATGACGCAACCGCTTGATATCGTGGCCCTGGGTGAGGCCATGGTGGAATTCAACCAAGTGCGCGACAGCACTGGCCGCACCTACCTGCAGGGTTTTGGCGGCGACACCTCCAACACCGTGATCGCCGCAAGCCGGCAAGGCGCTGCCTGCGCCTATATTTCTGCCGTGGGTGCGGACGACTTTGGCACCCTGTGCTGTGACCTGTGGCGCAGCGAGGGGGTGGACACCAGTGGCGTGCAGGTGAACCCCGATGCCCCGACCGGCATTTACTTTGTACGCCATGACGCCCGGGGGCATCGCTTCTCTTACCTCAGAAAAGGCTCAGCGGCCAGCCGCATGACGCCGGCTGACCTGCCTGTGCCCCTGCTGAGCCGGGCCAAGTACCTGCATGTGTCCGGCATCAGCCAGGCGATCAGCGAGAACGCGCGCCAGACGGTGGCTGCGGCCATCGCCGCCGTACGGGCGCATGGGGTACGGGTGTCGTATGACCCCAATTTGCGACTGTCGCTGTGGCCACTGGCGCTGGCCCGCGCCACCCTGGAGCAGACCCTGCCGTTGTGTGATGAATTTTTGCCCGGGCTGGACGACATGTCGCAACTGGCGGGCTTGACCGAGCCTGCGGCCATCGTGGACTGGGCGCATCAGCATGGCGCGCCGGTCGTGCTCTTGAAAATGGGTGACCAGGGCGTGCTGGTGTCTGACGGCCGCCGCCAGGAGCGGATTGCGGCCTGCCGGGTCGACGCGGTGGATGCCACCGGTGCAGGTGACTGTTTTGACGGCAGCTACCTGGCGCGGCGCGCGGCCGGGGACGATGTGTTTGCCAGCGCGCGCTGGGCCGTGGCCGCCGCCGCGCTGTCGACTCTGGGCTATGGCGCGGTGGAGCCCTTACCGCGTGCGGCGCAGGTCAGCGCCTTTATGGCGACGCAGCCGGCCTGACCACATTCAGCAACGCGCGGCCGTCCGAGAGCCGCGCGATGTTTTCTGCCAGGGTGGCTTGCCGGCGGCTGACGGTGCCCGTGGTCCAGCCCGACATGTGCGGCGTCATGACCAGGTTGGGCAGGCTGGCAAAATCCAAAAGCGAGGGCGCGCATTCGGCCTGCGCTGGTGTCGGGTACTGGTACCAAGTGTCGATGATGGCGCCGCTAATCTGCCGGGTGGCCAGTGCGTCAAACAGCGCCTGCTCATCAATAACCGGTCCGCGGCCCACATTCAAAATCACCGAGTCGGGCCGCATCGCCGCCAGTGCGGCCTGGCCCACCAAGCCTTGCGTTTGCGGCGTGAGGGGCAGCGATACCACCACGGCATCGGCTGAGCCCATGAAGGCCGGCAGGTCAGTCAGGCTGAAACAGCGGTCCACTAGCGGGCTGGCCACTGCGCTGCGGTTGGCCACGTGCACCTGCATGCCAAAGGCCTTGGCGCGGGCGGCGATCGCTTGAGCAATGTGGCCAAAACCCAGCAAGCCGACGGTCTGGCTGCCCAGTTCAGTTCGCAAAGCCGTAGGGCGGCCCGCGTAGTAGGTCCAGCGCTGTGCCCGCAGGTCGGCGTCGGCGGTGGCCAGAGGCACATGGCGCAGCAGCAGGGCGGTCATCACGTACTCGGCAATGGCGGCCTCGTGGCCAAAACAGTTGCACAGCGCCGCACTGGCCGGCAACAATGCCAGGTCCACCGCGTCGGTGCCAGCGGCCGGCGCATGAAACAGGCGCAGGCAGCGCGGCATGGGCAATGTGGCGTTGAAGGCGATGCCGACGATCACATCAGCGTTTTCGTAGCAGGCCCGCTCGCCGGGCTGGTCCAGGCGGTCGCTCACATCGGTGATCTGGTGCCGCGGGTCGATCAGCTGCTCAAAGCCCTGGCGAAAATTGGTCGCGTTGGCGCCGTGGAAGACGATGCTGAGGGGCGTGGTTGTCATTGTGATGTGGTCTGAGATGACCGATTGGAGCGGGTGAAGGGAATCGAACCCTCGTATGAAGCTTGGGAAGCTGCCGTTCTACCATTGAACTACACCCGCGATATGTAACCCGTTGGTTTATCTGGTCACAGCCTGCAGTATAGATCGTTCAATTCGACATGTGGTTGGCAACTGGACCGTGTAGTCGGGTCAACCCCTAGGCGCGTGCGACCGGTAGGGCGATCAGTAGGGCGGCAGCGGCGACTGCCCGATGCTTGCGCCCCCGCAGGTGAAGATGGTCTGACCGGTGACGTTCTCACTGTCCGCACCGAGCAGGAAGGCGGCCAGCACAGCCACATCTTTTGGAACTCCAAGACGGCCGATCGCCGTCCGGCTCTTCTGATGTTCGTAGTTGGCCGAGCCCACCGGTGCACCGCGCAAGAAGAGATCGGTCTGCACCGGCCCGGGTGCAATGGCATTGACGGTGATGCCGTCTCGCCCCAGTTCAAGCGCCCAACTGGCAGTCAACGACATCATGGCGGCCTTCGTTGCGCCGTAAATACTGGCATTGGGGCGTCCTTTTGCGGCGCCGGATGAAATGAAGACCACACGCCCGAATCGGCGCTCCCGCATGGACGGCAGGGCCATCTGCATGATCATGATCGGCAGGACAATGTGCAGTTCATTGAGCAGGTCGAGCCGATCAAGAGGGATCTTGTCAATTCCGAAGCCGCCAGTGGCGCCGACGTTGTTCACAATGCGCGAGACGGCATATTTGCCTGCGATCTCATTCAACAGAGCTTGTGTCGAGACCCGGTTGGCTAAGTCAGCTTTGATATAAGTTTGGCTGGACAGTTCGGCCTGCGGTGCTGCGAGATCTAGGTTCAGAACATGGCGTCCCGATGCGGTTTCCGACGCTGCAATTGCGGCGCCGATGCCATTGCTGCCGCCAGTGATGAGGGTGACTTCTTGCATGATTTTTCCTAGGGTGGTGTTTTCAACGCGTGAGGGGGTATGTGTCAACTAAGATACTGTGGTCGGTGCAATAGCGCCGGCCTCGATCTCCAGACAGCGGATGGTGTTGGTGTAGGGGAAAGAACCTTTGCGATCGAACAGGTCCCAATCGACCGGCCCGCGGCGGTCCAGGCCAATATCGAGACCTTCGTGGAAGCCGGCCATCAGGGTCGGCGACATCGGCACCCAATTCCCATGGCTTGTTTCATTGAATGTGATGCGTCCGAGACCTTGGCGTGCACCGATAGCGCGGTACTCGAAGCCGAGTACACAAGGTCCTGATTGCTCGAGCTGCAGTTCTGCGTTGCTGCGAGTGCCGAATCCGTTGTAGATCATGCGTGCCACTCCGTGTTCAACCACCATGCATAGACCGCCCTGGCCGTCGCCGACTGCGAAAAGGATACCCTCGTCTCCCCCGGCGTAGTCCAGATGGACACGCATGCAGAACGAGCGGTCCTGTATCAGGGGCCCCACGCGCTTGCGGTGGACCGTCTGGCCACCGGGGAAGAATCTGCGGACGTGGCCGGCATGCAATCGATCGCCTGGCGGTGTGTTGTTGAATTTTTGAGCCGTGGAGCGGTTGTCGAGGGGATAAACCAGGTTGGCCTGTGCCGCCGCGTCAAAGGCATCCACCAGTTCTGCAAGTTTCTCCGGGTGAGTTGTTGCTCTGTCCACGATTTCGGAGAAGTCGTCGGCATGGTGGTGCAATGTCCAATTGTCGAAATCGATCTTCTCGCCGCGTCGTTGCAGCGAAATGGCCACCCAGCCATCGCGATAGAAGGCGCGATTGGCCCAGCACTCGTAATACTGTTCGGTACGCGAGAACTTCGCGTCGTGTCGATTCAGCACGTTCACAAAGCTGGCGCCGTGGATTTGCAGGGTGGACTTTCCGCCCTGCTCGGTGAGCGCCTGGACGCCCGCGAGTTCGAGCAGCGTAGGCATGATGTCGATTACATGAACAGCCTGTGAACGTATGGCTCCCTTGTCCGTCAGTCCCTTAGGCCACGACACGATCAATCCGACACGACGTCCGCCCCCACCGGTATAGGTCTTGTAGTTCGCAAAAGGGGTGTTGCTGACCTGGCCCCATCCGCTGGGGTAAAGCGGCGCGAGGCGTGCCGTTCCCAGTAGTTCTGAATGCGTCATGTCGTCTGCGAGCGGCAACGGCGCTAGACCCGCATAGTTGCGAGCGTAGTTCGTTGCCCCGGTGGGGCCGGCACCGCCGGTACCACCGTTGTCTGATGAGAAAACGATGATGGTGTTGTCCATCTCGCCCATGCGTTCCAGGGCGGCCACGAGACGTCCCACGTTTTGGTCCACACAATCGAGCACGGCGGCATAGGTCTCCATGTGCCGGGAATAGTGTGCCCGTTCCTGGGGGGGCACCGTGTCCCAAGCCGCTACCTTGGCGTCGCGTGGTGCAAGCCGCGCATCAGGCGAAATCAGCCCCATCGCCTTTTGCCGGGCGAAACGGGCGGATCGGACGGCGTCCCAGCCCGCGTCGTAAGCACCGAGGTACTTGCGCATGTCTTCAGGCTTCGCCTGCAAGGGGCCGTGGACGGCGTTGTACGCCAGGTGCAGGTAGAAGGGGCGCGCGCTGTCTTCATTGCGCGTGTCTGTGATGAGCGCTATGGCCCGGTTTGTCCAATCATCGGTCGCGTAATACCCCTCGGGTAGGCTGTCCATGCGTACCACCGAGTTGTCAACGACCAGTCGTGCCGGATAGAAATAACTGGTCTCACCTTCCAGGAATCCATAGAAGCGCTCGAAACCGCGTTGGCAGGGCCATGTGCCGTCGGGTGAAATACCGCTCGGCGTGTTGTGCCATTTGCCTACCGCGAGCGTGAAGTAACCGGCTGCGCGCAATGATTCGGCCAGGGTTTGCGCCTGCGGCGGAATCACGCCCGTATAACCAGGGAATCCCGCATGGTTGTTGGCGAGCCAGCCCGTTCCTACGGAGTGTCCGTTGCGCCCTGTAAACAAGGCGGCACGTGCCGCGGAGCACACGGGATGGGTCGTATAGTGGTTGAAGCGCAATCCCTGATCAGCCAGACGATCAATGTTGGGTGTTGCGATCTCGGAGCCATAACAACCGATGTCCGAGTACCCCATGTCGTCCATATAGATCACGACGATGTTTGGCGTGCCAATACCTGACGGCCTCTTGTCCGGCCACCAGGGTTCGGAGTCGGCCCTGTCGCGCCGGATGATCCCCCGGAATTCTTCAGATTGCATACAGCCTCTACATAGAAGATAAAGTTGACGAGTTCAACTTGTAGGTTTGTTGAACGTGTTGCATGCGGGTCTCGATTCAGGCCGTATCGCGTGCAATCAGGCGAAAGCCGATCTCTTGGGTTTGGTACTGTGACCCAGGGTCCTGCATGCGTGCGAGCAGCAGGGCTGCCGCCGTTCGCCCCATGACATCGGCATCGACGCGTATGGTGGTCAGTGCAGGAGTGATCTGTGCGGCAAGGTCCGAATCGCCGAAACCCACGATGGCCAGTTGTTCGGGAATCCGGATGCCACTGCGTAGACATTCGAAGACCGCACCCGCTGCGGGAACGTCGTTCACAAATACCAGTGCATCGCACGGCATTGCGCCTGGGCGGCCCAGTGATCGCACGATTGCTGCACCGTCGTCGAACGACAGCGGGCTGGTCTTGGGCACACCAATGGTCGACACCTCGCAACCCTCGAACTCCTGGGCGGCGCTTCGCGCCCCTTCGAGCATGCGTTCTGAATTGCGCGTGTATGGTCGGGTTGCCCGCACGTAGGCCACACGGCGTTTGCCCATCCGAATCAGATAACGCGCGATGGCTGCACCGATTTTGAGACTGGAGTAACCCACCACCATATGTTCAGACGCAAAGTCCGGGTCCGAGACCAAGCACACCGGGATGCCCGCCTGCCCCAGTGTGGATTCAGTTCGCGAGTCACGCAGGATATTGGGGAACACAAAGCCTGCCGGATGCCAGGCCGCCATGGACTTGGCAAGAACGGCTTCGCGTTCGATCTGGTAGTGGCTCTCGCCGATCAGCACCAGATATCCTGCTTCCTCCAGGGCGGCGTTCAATCCTCGGTACATATCGTGGAAGATCGTGCTCGTCAGGTCCGGCAGGATCAGCGCCACGAGCTTGCTGCTTTCCTGCTGCAAGCTGGCGGCCGCCTTGTTGGGCACATAACCGAGTGTGTCGATGGCCTTGAGCACGGCGCTGAGCGTGGCCGCGCTCACATCCTGTGGCGCGTTAACGACACGCGAGACGGTCATCCAGCTGACACCGGCGATTTTCGCGACATCCTTGATGGTGGGACGGCGCTGCGCCACTTTGTTCTGTTTCGACATACCTGATCGTAATGCGAACCTTGCCTACCGCTGCCTAGCGCCGCGGAGTGGCTAGAACTTCAGGCCATCGGGCATGGCGGCCCCGACGGTGCGTACGTCGACAACCACTGGTCTGCCGCAAGCGAGTGCACGTTCAAAGGTGGGCTTTAATTGATCTGGCCGTTCAACGACCAGGCCCTCGCAACCGAAGGAGCGCGCGATCGCCGCGAAGTCGGTCTCCGAGAAGTCACAGGAGGTCGTGAGCCCGTTGTACCGGGCTGACTGGCCAGCTTTGCAGTACTCCAGGTTGCCATTGTTCAGCACCACCACCACCACAGGAATGTTCATGCGTTTGGCGGTCTCCAACTCCTGTATAACCATCATGAAGCCGCCATCCCCGACCAGGACCACAAAGCGCCGATCCGGGTCCGCTGTGGCCGCGCCCAAGGCGCCGGGAAATCCGAATCCCATGACACCCATGCCACGTGGACCAATGTAGGAACGACCCGCCCGGTGCACCTCGAAATACTGCCCACCCCAGATCTGGTTGAAACCGGAGTCATTGACGATCGTATCCTCTGGCGACATGGCGGCACGCAAGGCGGCGACCGCCTGCAATGGATGAACCGGACCTTCTCCCACGCACAGGGCGCCAGGGCTTTCCGTGCCACGCTCCACCAGCCAGGTTCCCCTCACCTTGGAGACCTCTGCCTGACGTTGGGCAGCCATCCATTCGAAATTGATGCATTGGTTCGCCAATGCCTCGGTGAAACTGGCCGCATCGGCACAGATACCCATGGCTATCGTCTGGTGGTGGCCGAGTTCGCAGGGATCGATGTCCACCTGCACCACCTGCGCGGTGCGCGCCGGTACCGTCCATCCGGCGGTATCGAGATTCGTGAATCGCGATCCGATTGCCAGGACGAAGTCGGCGCTGCGGACATAGTCGTTCGTCATCGGTCGACCTAATGCACCCACAGGGCCTATGGACAAAGGATGATTTTCCGGAATGGCACCCTTGCCCATGAAGGTTGTGGCGACCGCTGCACCGGTCAACTCCGCTAGGCGGAGCACGTGGGTCCATGCACCGGAAGCAATCGTGCCCCCGCCGCACCAGATCACGGGTCGAACGGCGCGGTGTAGTCGCCGGGCCACTTCCTGCACATCTTCGGGCGACGCATACGCACGGTGGCTTGGCCAGACACTCTCGTTGTTGCTCACGTCAAAATCACTCTCGGCGTAATCGCACTCGACACCCAGCACATCGGAAGGCACGTTGAGGATCACCGGTCCAGGCCGGCCGCCCAGTGCCTTTGCAATGCCGCGTCGCGTCCATTCGGGAACGCGCGAGGGGTCCGTCAGGTCGTACGCCGCCTTCGTGATGCTGCCAAACAGCTTGGTCTGATCCAGGTCCTGAAACACATTGCGGCCACGAATCGCCAGGCGCGCCGATGCGGCGATGGCCAATACCGGTATGGAGGATGCCCAGGCTTCAGCAATACCGGTAACCAGGTTTGTGGCGCCCGGACCTGAGGATGCATCACACACACCAAGCCTTCCGCTGGCCCGAGCGTAGCCGTCTGCAGCATGGGCGGCCGCTTGTTCGTGCCGGATCAGAACGTGTTGAATGCTGCCATCCTTGCGCAAAGCATCGTAGAACACGCCATGATCACCGGGCAACCCGAATATGTGGCGCACGCCGGCGTTTCTCAGGACACGGACCATTGCGTCGGCAGCTCTCATCTTCATTGGAATTCCTCTTGATACGTTGTAAACGGGATAACAAAACTTGCGGGGCTCATGGCCCCATGAACAGGCCGCCGTTGACCTCGATGGTCGTGCCGGTCAGGTAGTCGGCGTGGTCGGAAAACAGGTATGCGATGGTGTGCGCAACATCCAGCGGGGTGCCCAGGCGTCCGAGAGGAATACGCGCTGCATACGCCGCATTCACTTCGTCCGACACATCGCGGATCATTGGCGTATCGATGCGGCCAGGGTTGATCGCATTGACTGTGATGTTGTACTGGCCAACGTCCTTGGCGATGCCCTTGGTCATGCCCAAGATCGCCGCCTTGCCCGTGACGTAATGCACTGGCGCCACACCCCCACCCGTGCGCGCGGCGAGCGAAGCAATGTTGACGATCCGCCCATAGTTGTTGGCGATCATCGATGGCAGTAACAGGCGACACATGTTAAAGCTTGCGTCGACGTTGACCGCCATCACGGCACTCCAGTGCGACATCGGCATGGTCCATGGCTTCCAGGTCTTGCCGTCCTCATCGTATTTAGGCGACCAGCCTGCACCGTTGACCAACGCATCGGGCGCTTCGCCCGATGCAATCAGCGCACCAATTCGTCGATCTACCGCTGCGTGATCTGCCAAGTCAAGCTCGATGCAAGAGATATTGTCGAAGCGGCGCATCAGGTCGCTTGCCGCCTCTGTACTGCGATCGACCAGGATCACTTGCTTGCCTAGCTTGGCAAAGTATTCGCCTGTTCCCAATCCAATACCGCCGCAACCGCCCGTGATCAGTATTCTTTGTGCCCGTATGTCCATGTCATTGACTCCGCTGGTTGTTGAGTTGGCAGAGTTAATGCATCCACCAACCATTAATGTTAACGTGAAAATTTTTGTTGTGCAATGTTTTTCAAATATGTATACTTTGACAATAGAAAAAAAATGATCACGTTAACAAATATTGACCTGGCCTGGCGGTAAGAGGGCGAAGCAAGGGCAATTTCACTAGGACGGAAGCAGCGACCATGGAACAGCGTTTGGATGATCGGTCAGTATCTTGGCAGGGCCGCTGGCTTGCGCACCGCAAGCCGGTAGTTACTGGGCGCGGAAGCCTTTTGCCGGGCATTGCGCCATGACGCAGAACCACGCGGACGACCCACGTACCTACCCCGGATTCGGCGGCAAGGTCGGCCTGACACGCCAAGAATCCCAGCCCTGGTGGCCACCCGTCAAACGCGCGAGGCCGGGAAGCCCGAACATCGTCGTGATCTACATGGACGACATGGGTTATTCCGACCTCGGTTGTTATGGTTCAGAGATCGAGACGCCGCATATCGATGCCATCGCCCGCCGCGGGCTGCGTTACAACCACTACACGACCCATCCGATCTGCTCCGCGGCGCGCGCTGCACTGCTGACAGGGCGCAATGCACACGCGGTTGGCACTGGCTGGCTGTCGACCAACAATCCCGGCTTTCCAGGTTATTTCGGCGACTTGCCATTCGACGCGGCGACGTTGCCTGAAGCGCTGCGCGACGCTGGTTATGCCACGGTGGGTGTAGGCAAATGGCACAACTCGAACAACAGCACTGTGCCAAACGCCACATGGCCCACCGGTCGCGGTTTCGAGCGCTTCTATGGTTTCCTGGAGGGCGAGACCAGTTTCTTCCACCCTGCGCGCTTGATGCTCAACAACATGGTGCTGCCGATCGACAGCTACCCGGCCGACTACTACTCCACGGACGATTGGACCGAGCAGGCCATGCGGTTCATCAAGGAGATCCGGAACGACCAACCGCAACGACCCTTCTTCCTGTATTTGGCACACAATGCCATGCACAGTCCTCTGCAGGCCAAGCCACAAGACATTGCCAAGTACCGTGGGCGTTATGACGAGGGTTGGGATGTCATTCGCCGCCGCCGTTTGGCCAAGCAGAAGGCGCTCGGACTCGTTCCCCCGCAAACCATGCTGGCGCCGGACGACCCGAGTATCCCCGCGTGGAGCGACGTACCTGCAGAACAGCGTGCGATGTTCGCGCGTCATATGGAGACGTACGCCGGTATGCTTGATTGTGTGGACCAGAATACCGGACATCTGGTCGCGTTGATTGAGTCGCTTGGTGAAATCGACAATACTGTGTTCGTGTTCTCTGCCGACAATGGCGCCACTGCGGCGGCAGGTCCGGCAGGCAACGTGCACAGCAATCGGAGGTTTTCCAGCCTGCCGCCACTGCCCATAGCGGCAGACTTGGACAATGCGCACTTGCTCGGGACCGGGCAGGTGACGCCGCTCTACCCGAGCGGATGGGCGCAGGTGAGCAACACGCCATTTCCGGCCTACAAGACGCAGACTGGCGGTGGCGGACGGCGTGTGCCCTGCATCGTGTCGTGGCCGGCCAAGCTCGCTGCGCAGGGCCAGATCGTCCCGCAGTTCGCGCATGTGACGGACCTGATGCCCACCTTGCTCGACATGGCGGGCGTGGCAGCGCCAGCCCATTCGCATGGCCAACCGGCGCAACCAATTCAGGGCGTCAGCCAATGGCCGGTGTTGACGCAGGCCACCACCACACCCGCGCGATCCGAACAATATTACGAGTGTTGGTCCAATCGCGGCTATTACCGAGACGGGTGGATTGCGGTCTCGGTGCAAAAGCTGGGCCAGACGATCGATTTCGACAACTGGACGCTGCATCGGCAGGCGACCGACTTCGCCGAAGGGGTTGACTTACGTGCCCTGTATCCCGATAAGCTCCAGGAGCTTGTGGCGGCATTCGATCGCGAAGCCTGGGCCAACATGGTGTATCCCTTGGACAACCGCTCTCGGGTCCAGAAGTTCCAGGAGATTCCGCCACACCTGCAACCGCCGAAGCACAATTCGCGCCGCTTCTTTCCGGGCGCACAGACGGTCAACCGAAGCCAGATCGTGCCGCTGATTGCTGACCGGGGCTACACCATCAGCGTCAACCTTGAACACCGCGCCAAAGACGAAGGAGTGTTGTTTGCCATCGGTGACGTGACGGGTGGCCTGGTCTTGTATGTCGAACATGGTCTGCTGCACCTCTATTACAACGGCTTCGGCGAGCATCAGCGGTTGACTCCGATGCCCATGCCACCCGGCCGGCACACGGTGGGTTTTGGCTACCGGGTGCTGGGGTCGCGCAAAGGCCAGGGCATGCTGCAACTCGACGGGCAGTCGGCTGGCGCCTGGCAGGACCTCAACCCGAGTCTGATGGGTGGCTTTCACGAGGGGCTGGACATCGGTATTGACCGGCGTGGGCCGGTGTGTTGGGACCTGTTCCAGCGCCGTGGCAACTTCCGGTACACCGGTGCCTTGGTTGATCTGGTGATCGACTCCAGTGAACACGCACCAGGCTCGCTGGGCACTAATGGCTGACATATTCGACACAACACAACAGGAGACACTATGACTAAGATTCATCGCCGCAAGATACTGACAACGATGGCTGGCGGAGCTGGCTTTCTTGCTTTTCCAACACTACTTCGCGCTCAGGAGAAGTGGCCCGTCAACACCATCAAAATCATCGTGCCGGCGCCGGCCGGTGGCGGTGTGGACATCTTTTGCCGAAAACTCGCGGAGTTGCTGGCACCGCGACTCGATACCACCATCATTATGGACAACAAGGCTGGCGGGGCCGGGCTCCTTGGGGTCAAGGCATTGGCCAGTGCACCGCCCAATGGCAGTGCGTTCGGTTATGTGCACACGGGCATCGCATCGATCCAGGCCATGGGCGGAAAAATCGACCTGCAAAAGGAACTCAACCCGATCGTGGGCCGCATACAGGCTTCATCCTACGTGGTGGCGGTGAACTCCGACTCGCCCTACAAGACAATGGCAGATTTGTACAAGGCCATGAAGGCGGACCCGAAAAAGCTGAGTTATGGGACTGGCGGGCCGGGTACACCGGCGCACATCATCTTCGAGAAGATCAAGCTGGAGGATCCCGGGCTCGACGCGGTTCAAATCCCTTTCAAGGGCGCGATTGAGGGCGTCATGGCGGTATTAGGCAAAAATATCGATTTCGTCGTTGGCCTCACCTCGGCAGCGCTTCCGTCGATCCAATCCGGCAAGTTGCGCGCCCTGGCCCTTGCCAGCCCCAAGCGCTCGAGATTATTGCCAAACGTACCAACACTCGTAGAGTCCGGCCTGCCGAAATTCAACTACAGCAGCTGGGCCGGTATCTTTTCCCCCGTCGGTTTGCCGGAGCCCCTTGTTGCCCGCATGCGGGCCGAGATCTACAACGTGATGGCTGATCCGGCCTTTGAAGATTTCGTTGATAACAGCGGTGCGGCCATGTTGTCACGCGAGTCACCTGAAGCGTTTAAGTTGTTCCTGAACGAATCGCTGATCCAGGAAGCCGCGCTCGTCAAGAGGTTGGGGCTGAGCGTCTGACATTGCGCTCTTGGGGTCTTAGTAATCGCCCGGGGGAAAGTAGTTCCGCGCCCCGTTTGAATGCCGCTGGTAACAGCGGCAGCGATCTGCCCGCAGATAGGAATGGTAGTGTGCTTGCTAAACTTGTCGACTAACCTGCGGCAGGTCCCGCACTATTTCGGGCACCCGTAACAACCGAGGGCAGGGGCAGCTTCTGCCCTCGGGCCCGCCGCAGCCAAGCTGATTTAAGATGTCCTCGCGGGCACTTCAACGCCATCTCAATGGCTGTTCACCCAGTTGTCCACTTTCAGTCCGGGGTAGCTCACAAAGTCGGCTTCGTTGTTGGTGACCAGCGTGACGCCCAAAGCAAGCGCATGGGATGCGATCAGTTTGTCCAGCGCATCGCGGTTGCGGTCTTTGTAGGCTGCGCGGATTGGGCCATAGGCCTTGGCGGCTTGCGCATCAAACGGCGCGACCAGGATGTCGTCTAGCAGGCTCGCCAACGCCGCCCGTCAGTAGCCCGCCTTCCCGTGCCAAAATCCAGCCTTGATGACCGGCTTCCATTTATTTACACCGCTTCGGGCTGCATACCAGGTCGGCGGCTTTATCAGCCAGGCCGTGCGCTCGGCCTTTGACCTTTGAAGATCTTCTACGGCTGGCGCATGGCCGGCGCCGCTTGCGGCATTCAGCTGATGCTGTCGGCGCTTTTGAACCAGTCCTTTGGGGCCTACGTGGCCGTGTTGTCTGACGAGCGGGGCTGGAGCAAGACGGCCTTGTCGGGGGCGGCGGCCTTGCAGTCGGTCGAGTCGGCCATCATGGGCCCGGTGCTGGGCTATTTGTTGGACCGGTTCGGGCCGCAAGGCATGATCCGGCTGGGCATTGGCATCTTCGCGCTGGGTTTCATCGGCCTTAGCCAGATCGATTCTCTGGGCGGTTTTTACTTTTGCGCCGTACTGCTGGCCATTGGCGCCAGTTTGGGCGGTTATTTTCCGCTGACGGTGGCGCTGATCCAGTGGTTTGAACGCTACCGCGCTCGCGCCTTGTCATTGGTGAGCCTGGGGTTGGCCCTTGGTGGCCTGCTGGTGCCGCTGGTGGCGTGGTCCATGCACCATTTCGGTTGGCGACATACGGCCATGGGCTCAGGCGTGATCGCCATCCTGGTGGGGCTGCCGCTGGCGTCGGTGATCCGACGTCGGCCACAAGACCATGGCGAGACCGTCGACGGCCTGCCGCCAGCACCTGCCGCCAGTGTGGGCGAAGCGCTTGATGGGGGCCCAATACGGCCCGAATTTACCGCCAGCCAAGCCCTGCGCACCCCGGCCTTCTGGTTGCTGGCGGCGGGCCATGCCATGGCCTTGCTGGTGGTCACCGCTGTTAATGTGCATGGCATCACCCACATGAAAGAGGGCCTTGGCTATTCGGTGCCGCAGGCGGCGCTGGCCATCATGCTGATGACCGTGGGCCAGTTGTGTGGGGTCGGGCTGGGCATGCTGCTGGGCGACAAGTATGAGAAACGTTATGTGGCGGCGCTGTGCATGCTGGGCCACGCCGCAGGCCTTCTGCTGCTGACCTTTGCCACCACAGTGTTTGAAGTGGCGGGCTTTGCGCTGTTGCACGGCGTGGCATGGGGACTGCGTGGCCCCTTCATGCAGGCGATCCGGGCCGACTACTTCGGGCGCAACGCCATTGGCATCATTCTGGGCCTGTCCGCGGCAGTGACTGCGCTGGGGCAGATGGGCGGGCCCATGGTGGCCGGCATACTGGCCGACCTGACTGGCAATTACCGATCGGGCTTCACCGTGCTGGCGATGGCAGCTGCCTGCGGCTCAGTGCTCTTCCTGTTGGCCCGGCCGCCGGCATTGCCAGTGACGGTGGCGGAGTGACAGTGGCTACCCTTACTTCAGCACATCCCCGATGCACAGGTACTTGATTTCGACGTAGTCGTCGATGCCGTGGTGAGAGCCCTCGCGGCCCAGGCCGGATTGTTTGACGCCGCCACAGGGCACGTGCTCGGTGGCCAGGATGCCGACGTTGATGCCGACCATGCCGTACTCCAGCGCCTCGCTGACGCGAAAGATGCGGCCCACGTCGCGGCTGTAAAAGTAGCTGGCTAGGCCGAACTCGGTGGCGTTGGCGGCGTCGATCGCCTCTTGCTCGGTCTTGAACTTGA
>CAJAXU010000483.1 GCA_903948045.1 uncultured beta proteobacterium
AGCATGCCGGCATGGGCACGACGCTGGTGATGGCCATTTTTCGCGGGTCCAAGCTGATTCTGGGCCATGTCGGAGACTCACGTTGTTACCGCTTGCGCGGGGGTGCTCTTCAGCAGCTGACGCGTGACCACTCGGTGCTGCAGGAGCAGATTGACGCCGGATTGCTGACGCCGGAGCAGGCGGCGCTGTCAAGGGATCGCAACCTGGTCACGCGGGCTTTGGGCGTGGAAGGTGCTGCGAAACTTGAGATCAATGATTTTCCTGTGCAGGGCGACGACCTGTACTTGCTGTGTTCAGACGGTTTGACCGATATGGTTCAGGATACGGGCATCGCGGCCACGTTGCGGCAGCGAACCACCCTCGATCAGACGGCGCAGGATCTGGTTCAGATGGCTAACCAGAATGGCGGGCGCGACAATATCGCGGTGGTGCTGGTGCGGGCCAACGAGGCGAACCGTCAGAGCCATTTTCTCGCCAGGCTTTTGGGGAGATCTTAGTGTCTCAGCGCTGGTAACGATGCGCAGGTCACGGTCTAAGACCTCGCGAGCATCAATGGCACCTATGTGAGCGACGAAACTGTGTGCAAATGAGTTGGCTCCAAGCCGGTTCATCGGCCGCAGTGTATGCTTTGGCCCTTCAAGGACCTGCTGCCGACCGAGATGCCGGTTGATTTGCTGCGTGATTTAGCCGGCCATTGTCGAGATCTAAAGAGGAAGGAAAGTTGATGAAGGTTCGTGTACTCGGTTGCTCTGGCGCCATTGCCAGAGATTGCAGGACCACGTCCTTTCTCATCGACCATGATTTGTTGCTTGACGCCGGAACGGGCGTTGGTGATTTGACCCTGGACGACATGCGTGGCATCAAACATGTGCTGCTGACACATTCGCATCTGGACCATGTGGCTGCATTGCCGCTGATGGTCGACGCCATTGCCGGATCGATTACCCAGCCCCTGCAAATTTACGCTTTGCCCGCCACCCTTGACGCCCTTCGTGCGCATATCTTCAATGGGGTGATCTGGCCTGACTTCAGCCGCATCCCGACACCGCAAAAGCCATTTGTCAGCTTTCATGCCATTGAAGTCGGGCAGATCCTGCAATTCGGCCAAAAACGCGTGGAGGTTTTGCCTGCAGTCCATATCGTGCCGGCGGTGGGCTTCGCCGTGTCGACCGAGGGGCAGCCGGCGTGGGTATTTACAGGCGACACGGAGCGCAACCCGGCGTTTTGGCAGCGAGTCAACCAGCTCGAGGTGGCCATGCTGGTGATTGAAACCGCCTTCAGCAACCGTGAGCAGGATTTGGCCCGGCGCAGCCTGCACCTCTCGCCCATCGCCTTGGCCGAGGAGCTTGGCTGCATCGCTGAGGGGCGCGACTACCCGATCTACATCACGCACACCAAGCCGGCGGAAGCCGAGCTGATCATGGCAGAAATCCTGGATTTCGAGCGTTCAAGTGCCTCGGCGTCGGGCAAAGCCCACGACATCCGGTGGCTGCTGGCGGGTCAGGAGTTCGACCTGTGAGTGCCGCGCTCAAGGCCGGCTTGCCTGAGCCGTCCTTTGAAGCGCTCCAAAAATTGCCGGCAGACGAACGTGGCTTGCCATTTGAGGCCCTGTTCTACAAGCACTTGCAGCAGGTCTCGGCGCGTATTCACGAGACAGATAACCTGGACCAGATCATGCTGGACGCCAGCGCCGATATCTGCGCGCTGTTCAACGCCGAGCGGCTGACCATGTACGCCGTTAACGCGGAGCAGTCGACGATTGTGTCCAAAGTTAAGACCGGCCTGAGCAGCAGCACCGATCTCAAGCTGCCGATATCGGCACAAAGTATTGCAGGCTACGTTGCCTCCAGCCGCCAGTTGCTGAACTTGGCGGATGCCTATGATGAGCAGGCACTGCGGCGCATCCATCCGGATCTGAAATTTCTGAAGACTGTCGATCAGCGCTCCGGTTACCGTACGCGCCAGATGCTGGTCGCCCCGATCGTCGAGGGCGGCACGCTGCATGGCGTCCTGCAGATCATCAACAACCGGAACAACCAGACCTTCTCGGATCTTGAGGTGGACGGGGCCCTGCAGTTGTGCCGGACACTCGCCACTGCGATCCGCCAGCGCGTCGAGAAGGCCTCACTCGGCCTGCGCCGGCGGGCCACCAAGTACGACGGGCTGGTCTTGGGTGGCGCCCTGACCACCGAGGCGCTCGAACAAAGCTGGCAGTTGGCCCGCGCTGGGGGGCACCCGGTCGAGCAGGTGATGATGACCCAGTTCAAGGTGGCAGCAGCCCAGATCGGCCAATCGCTGGCCCGCTATTTCGACGTGCCCTATGAACCGTTCCAGGCCAATCGGCTGCGGGCGGAGCCGCTGCATGGCATGCTCAAACGCGACTTTGTCGACAAACAAGGCTGGATCCCGCTGGAAGAGTCCGCCGTTGGCTTAGTGGTGATGTGCATGGATCCAGAGACAGTGCGCAGTTCGCGCATCGTGCCGCAGGTGTTTCCCCGCGTCACCCGCTTTGCCTACCGTGTGACAACACAGGCTGAATTTCAGGAGACGCTGGCGCAAATTTTTGGCGCGGCCGGTGGTCTGTCCATTGATGAAATGCTGGCCGACATGGATGGTGCGCCGATCGATGACGGCAGCAGCGATGATTCGCTCGAGTCGGCCGCCGCGGACAACGAGCTGGTCAAATTCGTCAACAAGGTCATCATTGACGCGTACCACCAAAAGGCCTCGGACATTCACATCGAGCCCATGCCGGGCAAGCTTAAAACCGGTATCCGCTTCCGCATCGATGGCACGCTGATGCCCTATATTGAAGTCCCGGCGCATTTTCGTCAGGCCATGGTGACTCGACTCAAGATCATGTGCGATCTCGATATTTCAGAGCGCCGCAGGCCGCAGGACGGCAAGATCAAGTTCAAGAAGTACGGGCCGCTCGATATTGAACTGCGGGTGGCCACCATTCCGTCCGCCGGTGGCGTTGAGGACGTGGTGATGCGGATTCTGGCCGCAGGCGAGCCCATCCCGCTGAACCAGCTGGGACTGACGCCGCACAACCGAGAGCGAGTGGTGAAAACCGTTGAAAAGCCCTACGGTCTGTTTTACGTCTGTGGCCCCACTGGGTCTGGCAAGACCACCACCCTGCATTCGATCCTCAGCCACCTGAACCGGCCCGACACCAAGATCTGGACCTGTGAAGACCCGGTGGAAATCACGCAAAAAGGCCTGCGTCAGGTGCAGGTCAACAAGAAGGCGGGCATTGACTTTGCGCTGGTAATGCGGGCCTTCTTGCGCGCGGACCCGGACATCATCATGGTCGGTGAGTCGCGCGACAAGGAAACCGTCTCGATGGGTGTGGAGGCGTCGCTGACCGGGCACCTGGTGTTTTCCACCCTGCACACCAACTCGGCGCCCGAGTCGATCACGCGCCTGCTGGACATGGGCATGGACCCGTTCAACTTTGCCGACGCCCTGCTCGGCATCCTGGCGCAGCGGCTGACCAAAAAGCTGTGCGCCTGCAAGGCCGCTTATGTGCCCGAGGCGGAAGAGCTGGAGGTGTTTGCGGCCGAATACGCGGAAGAACTTAGCCACTCCACCGCCTGGCAACTTGACTTGGCCGGGGAAACCAGTCGTTTGATTGAGAGCTGGCGGCAGATGCATGGTCAGGATGGGCAGATCCAGCTGTACCGGGCGGTCGGTTGCGACAAATGCAATCAGACCGGCTACAAAGGCCGCATCGGCTTGCATGAGCTGCTGATCGCCGACGAAGAGATCAAAAAACTGATACAGCAGCGGGCCCGCGTGGCGGAAATTTTTGCAGCGGCAGTGCAGTCAGGCATGCACACCCTCAAGATGGACGGCATGGAGAAGGTCATGATGGGGCTGACCGATCTCAAGATGGTGCGCTCGGTCTGTATCCGTTGACTGACAAAAGTGGACTGACAAAAATGTCGATAAGGCTTTGAAAAATCTCAAATGCTAGCCAAATCGCGCAAAATCGACAAAAATGGCACTCCTATGTGTTGGCATGAATGATGCTGATACACAGACGGAGAGACAGGTGTTTGGTTTTTTATCAAGGAGTTTTTCATGAAGCGTTCTATGCAAAAGGGTTTTACCCTGATCGAGTTGATGATTGTGGTGGCCATCATTGGTATCTTGGCCGCCGTCGCGCTGCCGGCTTACCAGGATTACACCAAGAAGGCCAAGTTTGCTGAGGTGGTCTCGGTGGCCAACACCTACAAAACGGCCGTTGCCACCTGCGCTCAGGAGGCCGGTACGCTGACGGGTTGTAACGCTGGCGCGCTTGGCGTCCCTGCCACCACCGCGACCACGCACGTGGCGTCGGTTGCTGTCGCTGATGGCGTCATCACCGTGACCCCGACGTCGACCACTGCCGCCACCGCCACACTCAAGCTGACACCGACCATGACTGCCGGTGCGCCAATGACCTGGTCCAATGCTGGCAGCGGTTGCCTGACGTCGAGCCCGATCCTTTGTAAGTAAGGGTTGACGCCAGCGGACGCGGCCTCTCTGGGCCGCTCCGTTTGAAAAAGCGCTGGCGACAGCGCTTTTTTTCTGTCTGCAGCTAACCTGCCTACCTAGAAAATATCCAAGACGATTGCCTTATGCCATCATCTAGCCACGGCGTCCTCACCCGGGCAATCGGCGTCTTCTTGCTGCTGTTGCCTTGGCTCAATCCGTTTGCCCCTGCCCCGACCAGTCAGGTGGTGCAAAGCCTGCTGAGTCTGAGTTGTCTAGCGCTGCTGCTGCCGATGCCGCTGTGGCAAGGTGGTGGCGCAGTGCTGGTCAGGGTGGCAGCGCCGGCCTGGTTGTTGGCGGCTTTGCTGAGCTGTCTGATCGCCATGTTGCAATATTTTGGGGTAGGGCAGGCTTGGTCGCCCTGGGTCAACAGCGCGAGCGTCGGCGAGGCTTTTGCCAATCTGCGCCAACGCAACCAATTTGCCACCCTGACCACCATCGGGTTGGCCGCATTGCTGTGGTGGGCGCAAGCCGTGCGAACGCTGCCTTGGGCATCGTCTGCCAGCCTGCTCGCTGCCGTCCTGCTGGGGCTTGGTAATGCCGCATCGTCGTCGCGAACCGGCCTGCTCGAGCTGCTGGCATTGGCCTTGCTGCTACTGGTCTGGCAGCAGTGGCGGCACCCCCTGGTCTGGCGGGTGATGCTGACGGTTGGCGCTGCCTACGCCAGCGCAACCCTGCTGCTGCCCTGGTTGGCTGGCCTGGGCGTTGGCGGTGCCGGCATCTTGGCGCGGATGCAGGAGCAAGCGCCAATTTGTGCCAGCCGACTCACGCTGTGGCACAACGTGCTGTATTTGATTGCAGAAAAGCCCTGGACCGGCTGGGGCTGGGGCGAACTGGACTACGCCCATTTCATCACCCTCTACCCGGGTCCGCGCTTTTGCGATATCTTGAGCAACGCGCACAACCTGCCGCTGCACTTGGCGGTGGAGCTGGGCCTGCCGGTGGCCACCCTGTTGTGCGGCGGCGGCTTGTGGGTGCTGTGGCGGGCCAAACCCTGGCGTGAGCCCAACCCCACCCGGCAATTGGCCTGGGCAGTCCTGGCGCTCCTGGGCTTGCACAGCTTGCTGGAGTACCCCCTTTGGTACGGGCCGTTTCAACTGGCCGCTGGTTTGGCGCTCACCCTGCTGTGGCTGACCAGACCGGCCTCATTGCTGGTGCCACGGTTGGCTCGGTCCGCTCGCTCTTTGGCTGCGGCGCCCGAGCTTTGGCGGCTGGCCATTGCGATCAGCCTCATGCTCGCCGTGCTGTATGCGGCCTGGGACTACCAACGTATTCGCCAGATCTACCTGCCCGTCGCAGAGCGGGCGGCGCCCTACCGCGACAACACCCTGGCTAAGCTGCAGGGTTCCGGGTTGTTTGGTCCGCAGGTCGATTTTGCTGAGCTCACCACCACGGTGCTCAGCCCAGCCAACGCTTCCGCCAGCCAGGCGCTGGCGGAAGCGATGCTGCATTTTTCGCCGGAACCACGCGTGATTGAAAAACTGATTGACAGTTTGCTGCTGCAAGGCGAAGACGAAGCGCTAAAGTTTTATCTGGCGCGCTTCCAGGCGGCTTTTCCGGAGCCCTATAGCGCTTGGGCCAGTCGAAGCGGACGGTAAAGGCCGTTTGCAGCGGTTCGCACAATGGTGGGAGCATGTCACCTCAATCCGGTCAGAACGAAAATGGACGGTGCTATTTACTATCAACGGTCCGTGCTCGGGTCTTTGGGGAGGAATATGGCCAACCTTGTTGTGCGTTTCTAGTCCTTGATGCTTGACTTTCGAGGCCAGCGGCTACGCGTCTTGAGGGCCAGCCCGCTGGTGCGGCGCACGAACCGTTGAGTGTCGTCGACGTTGACCTGATAGTCCCAGGGCGGACGCATTTCGCTCGGCAGTTCCTTGATGAAGCGTCGTCGTGTTTGGCTCTTCAGCACCTCGTTGCGAATCCGTTCCGGTTCCCACCAGGAGAGCAGTTCGTTACGCAGCCCGGCCAGCACTTCGCCCGCGATGGAGGCAATGTTGTGCAGTTCGTTCGGATCCGCCACCATATCGTAGAGCTGGTCCTGATGACCATGGGTATAAATGAGCTTGTAGCGTCCGCGCCGCAGCATGCAGCAGGGAGTCGATACCCCATCGGCCATGTACTCCACGAAGGCTGTCGCTTGGTCTGGGTCCGAGCGGCCCTCCATCAGCGGTCGCAGCGAACGGCCGTCGATCGGGTCGACCCATTTTGTTGTCGCGCCGTCAGTGCAGAAGTCAATCAGCGTTGGCAGCAGGTCGACGTGGGAGGCGCAGTCCGGGATCCGACGCATCGTCGACGACCCCGGCGGGCGGATGAGCAGCGGCACCTTGGCCGACCAGTCGAAGAACACTCGCTTGAACCACATTCCGCGCTCGCCCATCATTTCGCCGTGGTCGGTGGTGAAGACTACGATGGTGTCGTCATCCATGCCTGAGCGCTTCAGGGTGAGAAGCAGGTTGCCCACCTTGTCGTCAATGTAGCTGATCATCGCGTAGTAGGTGTGGCGGGCACGGCGGATCTGCTCTTCGCTGGCGGACTTCTCGGCCAGACCATGCGAATGCTGGATCCAGCGGCTTAGGGTGTCACGCTGCTCCATCGGCATATCGCCAACAATCGGCAGGTTGATTTCCTCAGGTTTGTAGCGCTCCAGGTATTCCGGAAGGATGTGGAACGGCGGGTGCGGGTGGGTGAACGAGACACACAAGAAGAACGGGGCAGTCGAGTCGTCCCGCGCTAGGTCGTAGAGGCACTGGACGGACTTTGTCTCTACCTCTTCGTCATAGTCGAGTTGCAGGCTGCGGTAGCATAGGCCGCTCTCGTCTATTGTCCCGAGGTTGTATCCTGATGGGGCGGTTTCATTCTCTTTCTTGCGCCAGTCGGCCGTCCATGCGAAGTCTGACGGGTAGATGTCCGTGGTTAGGCGTTGCTGGAACCCGTGCAACTGGTCCGGTCCAGCGAAGTGCATTTTGCCTGACAAGATGGTCTTGTAGCCCAGGCTATTGAGGTAGTACGGTAGGGTTGGCGTGGCGGCAGGGAATTCGCTGGCGTTGTCGAAGGCGCCGATGCGAGAGGCGAACTGGCCGGCCATCAGCGACGAACGCGCCGGCGAACACAAAGGGAAGTTGCAGTAAGCGTTGTCGAAGACTGCCGACCGCTTGGCGAGCTCTTCGAGGTAGGGAGCCTTGACCGCGACGTTGCCATGAAACGGTAGTGCGAGTGCCGATAACTGGTCAGCCATTATCAACAGGATGTTGGGGCGTTTCATGTGGAGGACTTTCGTTGCGGACGTTTTCGGAGTTGGTCCAGCGCCATACGATAGGGGCGGCGCAACTGCTGCTACCTCGTTATTCAGTCAGCTTGATGTTGCGCTCGCGCACGGTGTCGGCCATTTTCTTCATGTCGCTGGCGATGAACCCCCGGAACTCCTCGGCGCTGCCCCCCGTCGGGAAGCACCCCAGTAACGCGAACTGAGCGATGACTTCTGGGTTCGCCAGGATGCGGTTTACCTCGGTGTTGAGCCTGTTGACGATGGCTGGCGGAGTGCCGGCGGGGGCTAGTAAACCGAACCAAGCTACCGTATCGACTGCAGGATAGCCAAGTTCACGCATCGTCGCGACGTCGGGCAACGCGTCAAAGCGTTTGGGGCCGATCACTGCGAGGGCCCGTAACTTGTTTGCCTTTAGCATGGCACTGGTCACGCCGAGTCCGTGCATGCCGGCGCTCACCCGACCGGTGATGATGTCTCCGAGGGCCTGGGCTGAACCCTTGTAGGGAACGTGCAGTGCTTTGAACCCGGCCACATCGGCCAGGGTTTCGATCGCGAAGTGCGCCCTGCTGCCGTTTCCTGCGCTGGCCATCGAGGCTTTGGATGGGTCTGAGCGCGCGGTGTCGATGTATTCCTTGAGAGTTTTAACGGGAGAGGACGCCGAGACTACAACCAGAAAGGGGATCGAGGTTGTATTGATGATCGGTACAAAGTCCTTGACGGTATCGAATGGAAGCTTGTCGTACAGTGAGGGGTTACTGGTATGGGTGGCCGCAGCCCATAACAACGTGTAGCCGTCTGCCGGGCTTTTGGCCACGATGTCGGAGCCAAGAAGGGTCGCAGCACCAGCCTTGTTTTCAACCACCACCTGCACGCCTAGAGCCGACGCGAGATGGCGTGCCACGATACGGGCCGACGAGTCGCTGTCACCACCTGGACCATAGGGCGAGATCAGGCGGATCAACCGATTCGGCCAAGCGGACTGCGCAAAGGCAAGGTGCGGTACCGCACCGGCCGCTGCGAGCACGAGGGCGGCTCGTCTGGAAATTTTCAGCATGTTTTCTCCTTCAGTTGTCTGTTGAGATGTCCGTTAGTGTGCGGCGTCGTTTGGAACGGGTCAGCGAATGCGGCTGTAGTCCAAGGGTTTGAGCAGCAGGCTGTCCATGCGGTCGATCAAAGAAGGCCAGACCTGCCGTGTGAGCTCCCACAGCGCCGGGTCGCTTTCCTGTGCTTCGCGCCAGCGCTGCCACGCCCCCATGTCCGTAAAGTGGCGTAACTCGATGCTCCGATGTGAGCGCCCGTTTGTGGTGCCGGGGCCGATCACAGTGTCGAAGAAGGCCACGACACGCGATCCCTCTCGCTCAAGCGCCGGCTGGATCTGATCAAAATAGGTCTCATGGTGGCGGTCGGTGCCATCGGGTCGCAGCCATATCGTGCGCTGCTCGAACACGCCGCGCGGCTGGCCCTGGACCGCATCGAAGCTCGGCCACTGCTGCGGCAGGGCTGGCGAGCGGGGGTTGAGCCGCAGGATCGAGGTGTCGCAGAAGTCGAAGAGCGTGTATAACTGCGACACTCGACGCTCATCATGCGCGGCATCATCGCGCAGACGCTGCTGATGCTGTTCCCAGGCGGCCAGGCTGTCGAACTGACGGATCTGGTAGACGCTCGATCCTGCCTCTGCGCCGATCCAAACTTCCCATGCGCCGACCAGAACGGAACCGTGGGATTCGATCACTTTCATCGAATCGCCCTGAAAGACCTCGTGGCGCTTGCTCAGGCGACCACCGCGGGAGATGACCAGGCGGTGTTGGTAAATCATGTGCTTGCCCCAAGTGGGACGTCGAGGGGTGAGCCGGCCGGATGGTCGAAAGCCACCGTGTGGGCCAGAGGTTCCCAGTGGTCGAGTTCGGCGATGGTTTTCGCGATCCGTGTGCGCACGCGGATCACGGCATCTTCACCCAGCGGAAGCCGCAACGGCAGGCGGTGGCTGCGGGCGAGTCGGAACAGGACCTGGGCGAGTCGCACTGGGTCATTGGGTTGGTGCCCGTTGCGTTCTTCTATGCGCCGGCGCGTGATGTCGATCGGTGTTCCGACATAGGCCGCGATCTCGCTGGCCGTGAGGCGCATCGAAGCGCCAGCGAATAGGGTGCGAAACGAGCCTGGCTCGAGCACCATCACCTCGATGCCGAGGCTTGCGACCTCCTGTTTCAGGGCGTCCGAGTAGCCCTCGACCGCAAATTTGCTGGCCGCATAGAAGGCAAAGCCAGCCGACGCGGCATAGCCGCCCAGGGACGAGGTATTGAAGATGTGGCCGGCCCCGCGCGCTCGCATGAAGGGAAGCACGGCCCGTGTGACCTCGACCAGGCCGAAGAAATTGACCTCGAACATAGGACGGTACTCCTGAGGCGAGGTTTCCTCCGCAGCGCCGAGCACGCCGTATCCGGCGTTGTTCAACAGCACGTCAATGCCGCCGGAGGCCGTTTCGGCCTGCGCCACGACGCGGGCGACGCGTTCATGGTCGGTAACATCCAGCTGGTAGGCAAAGGTGCGGTCCGGATAAGCTTCTACGAGGGGCTGCACGTTGGCCACGTTGCGCGCCGTCAGGATAACGGCGTCACCTCGTGACAGCACTTCCTTGGCGACTGCATGCCCCATGCCAGAGTCGCAGCCGGTGATGAACCAGGTTTTCTTATTGTTCATTGCAATCCTAGATATGGAGATGAGTGATCGTTTTGGCGACCGTGTAGCTTCTGACCCCTTCGGTTCCGCCTTCGCGCCCGGAGCCGCTGTCCTTGACGCCGCCGAAGGGGATGCCTGTCGTTGAGACCGTCAGATGGTTGATCGCAACGGCGCCACACTGCAGTTCGCGGGACATATGGTCGGCGCGGGCCGCATCGCGCGTGAATACGTAGCCGGCCAGTCCAAATGGGAGGGCGTTTGCTAGGGCCAGGGCCTGGTCCAGGTCTGTGTAGCTCGCCAGGCATGCGACAGGACCGAATGGCTCCTCGTGCAGAATGCGGGCCGTAGGCGGGACATCGACGAGGACCGTGGGTGCGTAGAAGAACCCCGACGTGCCGATCTGCTCACCGCCGCACAGCAGCGCTGCACCGCGCTGGCGCGCATCCTGCACCAGCCCGTCGATGTACTGTAGCCGCCTGGCATTGACCAGCGGGCCGACCGTAACGTCAGGCGCAAGCGGTGAACCCACCTTGAGCTGGCGCACCCGTTCCAGCATCGCTTCGGTAAAGGTCCGGTAGACCGAGTTGTGGATAAAAAAGCGCGTTGGTGCGATGCAGGCTTGACCTCCGTTGCGGAATTTGGCTGGCGTGCAGCGGGCCGCAGCGGCTTCGATGTCCGCGTCCTCGCAGACAATGACGGGTGCGTGCCCGCCAAGCTCCATCAAAATTGCCTTCATCTGTTGCGCTGCCAGCGATGCAAGTCGCTTGCCCACCGGCACGGAGCCGGTGAACGTGACCATGCGCACTTCTGGTGCTTCGATGAGTGTGCTCGAGACCAGTTCGGGGTTTCCGTACAGGAGTCCGATGACGCCTGGCGGAAGGCCGGCGTCAGCAAATGCTTGGACTACTGCCATCGCCGAGGCCGGTGTTTCCTCGGCTGCCTTCAGGATGATCGCGCAGCCCGCCGAGAGTGCGCTGCCGATTTTGCGGCACGGCGAGAGCACCGGTGCATTCCAAGGCGTGAAGGCGGCGACGATGCCAACGGCCTCAGGCACCACCATTTGTCGTAACCCGCGTTCGGACGGCACCACGCGGCCGTACAGACGGCGGCCTTCGGCGGCATCCCACTCCATCAACTCGATCGCACGCAGAACGTAGCTGCGGGAATCGGTCAAGGGGGTACCCAATTCCATCGCCGAGACCAGGGCCACGTGGTCGAGCCGATCGCGCAACAACCGGCACGCTCGCAGGATGAGTTCACTGCGTAATGCGGGATTGGTGTTTCGCCAAATGGTGTGGCCCGTGCGTGCGGCTGAAAGCGCCGACGCAAGCGTGGCGGCATTGGCTTCAGGCGCACGGCCGAGGATGGTTTCGTCGGACGGATTGACAACGTCGAAAAAGCGGGTGCTCGGGTCACCGGTAGTCCATTCGCCGTCAATGAAGAATTTGATGGTGGGGTAAATATCGGTCATTGAAGAAGCGTGTTGATGGAGTTCTCAAGACCGCCTCCGAGCTGGTCTGGACAAGCACAGTATAGTTCGATAGCCCTAATAGATACACATATATAAATAAATTATTCAAATACATAAATTATGGTAGCCTAAGGCCCGGCCGGTTTTAAGAGTTCCAACAGTTTAAAAAGATGAAAATGCAACCAGTGCGAGGTTTTGAATGATGGCGGGTGCGTTCCACTTCCCGCCGTTCCAGGAGGACGAGGGCTTGCGCTCGCTACGAGAGGACGTCCGCAGTTTCCTCGGTGCGGAACGACGCAACGGCGGGATTCCGCCAGCTCCAGCGGGGTTTGACCCTGGGTTTAGCCGGCGGCTGGCGGGCCAGGGCTGGATTGGCATGACTTGGCCGAAACGCTTTGGCGGGCATGAGCGCACGCCGATCGAGCGTCATGTGGTCACCGAGGAACTGCTATCTGCGGGTGCACCGGTGCGCGCCCATTGGGTCGCGGACCGGCAAAGCGGGCCGCTGCTGCTGCGTTTCGGCAACGAACAGCAGCAGCAGCGCTACCTTCCGGAGATTGCTGCCGGGCGCTGCTACTTTTGCATTGGGATGAGCGAGGCCGGTTCGGGGTCCGATCTGGCATCGATCCGCACCAAGGCAATCAAGGTCGACGGTGGGTGGCGAGTAGACGGCGCAAAGCTGTGGACCAGCAACGCCCATCGGACCCATATGATGATTCTGTTTGCGCGCACGGGACCGGCCGGGCCCAGTCGGCACGAGGGGGTGAGCCAGTTCTTGGTGGACCTGAAATCTCCTGGCATTTCGATCCGTCCGATTATGAATATGGCCGGGGAGCACGATTTCAACGAAGTCGCCTTGGATGCGGTGTTCGTGCCGGACGATGATTTGTTGGGAATCGCGGGGAACGGCTGGAACCAGGTGACCAGCGAACTCGTGTACGAGCGCAGCGGTCCCGATCGCTGGCTCAGCACCTACCACCTGCTGCGCGCCATGGCCGATCTGTGTCCGCAATTGGGCGCCGAGGGGTTGCAGGGCGTCGGACGCCTGACTGCACACCTATGGACGCTGCACCACATGTCGCTCTCAATCGCCGGGCTGATGGTCAAGGGCGAACACCCGGCCACTGAGGCGGCCGTGGTGAAGGATCTCGGCACAAGCTTCGAGCGCGAGATTCCTGAGGCTGCCCGGCGGTTTGTCAGTGAGTCGGTGCGTGCCGCGTTACCGGCGCAGCATGCGTTTCCACAGGCGCTGCGAGCTGCAACCCTGCTGGCGCCTGCATTGACCATACGTGGCGGAACGCGCGAGATCCTGCGCGGGATGATTGCCAAGAGTTTGGGAATGAGATGAGCGATATACAAGATTTGGTGCGCGATACGGCGTCGCGCCTTTTCAGGGATCACTGTACGCGCGATGTTCAGGACGCGGCAGAACGAGGCACCTGGCCCGCGGCGGCTTGGGATGCGGCCTGGGGGGCCGGCCTGTTGTCGGCGCTGGACCCGGAAGCCATCGATGGACCTCTGCTGCCCCTTAGCGTGCTTGCGCCGGTCTTGGAGATGACCGGTGTGCATGCCGTTCCCCTGCCGATCGGTGAAACGCTGCTCGCGCAGCGCCTTTTTACTGCAGCTGGCCTAGCGTTTCCAGACGGACCCCTGAGCATCGCCTCTGGGCTGGACCCCTTGCCGGACCTGAGCCGCACGAACAACGGCTGGGAGCTCAGCGGCCCCGTGCGACGCGTTCCATGGGGCCGGTATGCACAGGCCATCGCAGTGGCGGCACGTTACGGAGAGCGTATCGTGCTGGTGCGACTGGAAGGTCTGCGACCGGATACTCTGGACGTCAATTTGGCTGGCGAAGCGCGCGATAGTTTTGAACTCACCGGCCATCGCCTGACGGATGACACGGTGCAGGACAACGCGGCGGAAGTCGGTTCCCGGCTCCGGTTTGAGGGGGCACTGCTACGCGCGCTACAGATTGCCGGAGCCTTGGGACGGGTGCTGGAGCAAACGGTGCAATACAGCCTGGACCGCGTACAGTTTGGACGGCCTATCGCAAAGTTCCAGGCTGTGCAACATCAGGTCGCGGTTCTTGCCGGTCAGAGCGCTGCGGCGGTGGCTGCTGCTGCGGCGGCGGTTACTGCGGTTTGGGCGCGAACTGGAGGCTTCGAGATTGCAGCCGCCAAGCTGCGAGCTAGCGAAGCGGCGGGCGTCGGTTGCGAGATCGCGCACCAGGTGCACGGAGCCATCGGGATCACTCATGAGTACGATCTGCATCTGCGCACCCGGCGGCTGTTGAGTTGGCGCGATGAGTTTGGATCCGAAACAGAGTGGGCGTACTGGATCGGCGAGCGTGTGCGCACCGTCGGTGGCGACGGGCTGTGGAACTACATTCAATCGCCCTACGAGGTGGTACGGGAGCCGGTAGCGTGACAGAAGTTTCGACCACTCACCTTGAAAGGGTCTTCTCCCCGTCCGCCATTGCGGTCGTCGGTGCCAGCGACGACGCCGACAAGATCGGCGGAAAGGTTCTCCGTACGCTGATGCGTCACAACTATGCAGGCAAGCTCTATCCGGTCAACCCGTCACGCTCGACGGTAGCCGGACTAAAGGCCTATACGAGTGTCGCGTCCATTGGTATGCCGGTAGATCTGGCGCTGATAGCCGTTCCAGCTGCCGCCGTGCCATACACCTTGCAGGAATGTGCCCTTGCCGGGATCCCAGGCGCTGTCATCTTCAGCTCGGGGTTCGCTGATGCGGGCGACCGAGGGGCCGGACTGCAGCAGCAGCTGGATGACATCTGCCGGCGTACGGGAATTCGGGTTTCCGGTCCCAACTCGGAAGGTTTCCTCAACGTGCGTGACAAGGTGGCCGCCACCTTCAGCCCCGCTATTAATATCGAAGCGGGCGATCTCGATTGCGAGGCCCAGATCGGCATCGTCGCTCAGAGCGGAGGCCTAGGTTTTGCATTTTTCAATCGCGGACGGCGCGACGATCTGATTTTCAACTACGTATTCAGCGTCGGCAATCAGGTTGACCTCGAAATCGCAGAGTACCTGGAGTTTCTCATCGGGCAGTCGCGTACGAAAGTCGTGCTGATGTATGTTGAGTCGCTGAAGGACCCTGCCCTTTTCCTGCGAACGGCCCGACGCGCGGCTGACCTAGGCAAGCCCATCGTGCTGGTCAAGGTCGGCACGTCCAAGGCGGGGCGGCGCGCGGCGGAGTCCCATACAGGTGCGATTGCAGGGTCGCTGGAGGTGAGCAGCGCTGTATTTGCTCACCACGGCATCGTATGCGTGGACGATCAGGATGGGATGCTGGACTTCGCTGCCGCCTTCATCCACAACCCCCTACCAAAGGGAAATCGGGTGGCCATCATTTCTGCTTCGGGCGGGACGGCCGTGTGGCTGGCCGATGCCTGTGAAGCAGCCGGCTTCGAGCTGCCTGAGATCGATGCCGGGCGGCGTGCGCAGTTGGAGGCGTTCATTCCGTTCTACGGCTCGACCACCAACCCGGTGGACATTACTGCACAAGGGACAGGTGGATATTCCCGGTCAATGGAGATCCTGGGGCAGGCGCCATACATTGACACACTGATCATCGCCGTGAGTTTTGCTCAGGAGCGTCGATTGATCGACGATGGACAGGCCATTGCCGACATCGCTCGCAAGCTCGGCAAGCCCGTGCTGATCTACAGCTACACGGTGCCATCGGAGGCTTCACGCATGCATCTGCGGAAACTGGGGCTGCACTGCTTCGCATCGCTTCAGGGATGCGTGCGCAGCCTGCAGGGACTGTGGACCTATGCGCAGTTCCAGCAGACTCGCCGGGAACGGGATGCGCCGGCTCGCTCCCCGGACATGGTCCCGCCCGAAGCCCGCCACTGGCTCGATGCACCCGGCGGTGCGTTGTGCGAGTACGAAGCCAAGGCGATGCTGGCCGCCTACGATGTACCGGTTCCGCGCGAGGCGCTGGCTCGGGATGCTGACGATGCGGTTGCCAGCGCAGGGAGGATGGTCGGCCCCGTGGCCCTCAAGCTGCAGTCCCCCGAGATCCCGCACAAAACAGAAGCAGGTGCTGTAAAGCTTGGCGTGCATGGTGAAGCCGCGGTACGCGCGGCCTTCGAGCAGGTCATGGCCAACGGCCGGCGGTTCGATCCGAAGGCGCAGGTCCGCGGGGTGCTAGTGCAGCCGATGGCCTCACCCGGTTTGGAACTGATTGCCGGCGTTATCAACGACCCTGATTTCGGCCCGATGGTCATGGTCGGTCTAGGCGGAATCTACGTTGAGATTCTGGGGGATGTGGCGCTGGCACCCGCGCCGTTGAATGCCGCCGCGGCGCTCGCAATGTTGGAGCGGCTGCGTGGGCGGCGCCTGCTCGAAGGTGTGCGCGGCGAAGCCCAGCGAGACAAGGCGGCCATTGTCGACCTGCTGGTCCGGCTTTCTCACTTGGCCTGGGACTTTCGGCATCGGCTGGCGGAGTTCGACGTGAACCCGGTCTTCCTGCACGAGCAGGGGCACGGCCTCACGGTGGTGGATGCGCTCGGCATTCTGAAGCCGATTGAAGAAGGAAAGACTTCATGACTGATCAACTGCTGTACGAGGTTCAGGACCGGGTTGCCACGATCACGCTGAACCGTCCGGAAAAGAAGAACGCGTTCACGACCGAAATGCTGCATGCATGGGCCGATGCGCTGAATGAATCGGCTAGCCGCGAGGATGTGAACGTTGTCGTCTTGACCGGAGCCGGAGACGCCTTCTGCTCTGGCGGCGACGTCGGTGGCATGCGCGAGCGTTCTGGCGCAAGTGCCTACCGGCGCAAGATGGAGTTGGCCGATCGCGTGCACCGGATTCCTCTGATCCTAGATGGTTTTGAAAAGCCAGTGCTTGTTGCCGTCAACGGGGTGGCCACAGGCGCTGGTATGGACATGGCCTTGATGGGCGATATCCGCATCGCGGCCCGCAGCGCCCGGTTCGCCGAAACCTATATCCGCCTCGGAGTCTTCGCCGGCGATGGGGGGACCTGGTACCTCCCGCGCATCGTGGGCATGGCCAAGGCGCTCGAACTGCTGTGGACCGCGCGCTTTGTGGATGCTGATGAGGCCGAACGCCTCGGTATCGTCAGTACGGTGGTGGAAGACAGCCAACTGATGGCGTCAACCTACGAGATGGCCGGCCGGATTGCAGCGCAGCCGCCAGTTGCCGTGCGCATGATGAAGCGTGCGGCCATGCAGGGCGAGCGCATGGAACTGCGCGCCCACCTCGACATGGCTTCCTCGAACATGGCGATGCTATACTCAACTGAGGACCATCTGGAAGCATTGGAAGCCTTTGCCGAAAAGCGAAAAGGGCAGTTCAAAGGCCGCTAAAACACGGGTGTGACGCGCATTAATTCACACATCCCCATGCCCAAAACGAAGGGGGCATTGCCCTCAGAGCCTGAGTCCTCGCAAGTTGCCGGAGTCGTTAAGTCGGCACGCCGTGTGTTGGAGATCTTCGAGCTGTTCGCCGAAGTCCAGCAGTCCTTGACCCTGACTGAAATCGCCAGGCGGCTGAACTATCCTGCACCCAGCGCCCTCGCGCTGCTCAAAAGCTTGCAGGCTCTGGACTACATGGCATTTGACCCGGCTGGCAAGACCTACAGCCCTACCATGCGGGTTGCCATGCTCGGCGGCTGGGTCCAGGGCCGGGTGTTTCTGGAGGGCACGGTCGTGGCACTGATGACTGACTTGCAGGAGCGCACCGGTGAAACCGTCATGCTGGGAATGCAGAACGACATTCATGCCCAATACGTCCACACCGTGCAATCCCGGCGATCGCTGCGCTACTTTCTCAAGCCAGGCACTTTGCGGCCCATTGCTCGCAGCGCGATGGGCACCGTCCTGCTGGCGCAACTGCCGATTGAAGCGGTGACGAAGCTCATCCCCCGAATCAATGATCGGCAGGGGTCCGGCGAGCCCAGGGTCGATGCCGACGAACTGCTGTCGAAGCTGGCAAAAGTCCGGCGCGCGGGTTATGCGTACAGCGACCAGTTGACGGAGGGAATCAGTGCAATCGCCATTCCGCTGCGCAACGATTCGGTGGACCAACCGATGGTGCTGGGGTTGGGCGGGCCGACGAGTCGGATCAAACCCAAGACGCAGGAGCTGGTGCAGCTCATGCGAGAGCTGATCGATCATCACACAGGCCCGACCTCGCGCGCGACGCCTTCCGGACGCGATTGAGGCGCCCCGTTTCGACCCCGGACGGCAGCCATAATTTTCCGCGTGGTGGATTCAGCACTTCTATGCGTTGAAGTGAAGTTTCAAGCCTGGCCGTGGCCACTCCATCTCGTACAGAACGCCAAGACCAGATGATGTGATGTAGGCGGTGCGTAGATCCGGACCGCCAAAGCAAATGTTGGTGACGTAGGGATCGTATTGAGGCAGCGAAATCTGTTCAACCAACTTACCTTGCGGAGTCACCACACTGATACAACTTTTCATGAGTGTCGCCACACAGATGTTGCCTTCACTCTCAGTTGCCATAGAGTCGAGTAATTGATATCCATCAAATCCATAAACCAAGGTTCCTGGCGTGAATTTGTTGGTTACGGGCTTTAATACTCCTGGCGATTCAATCTCCCATCCCCACAGACGTGCCGAGGTTGTCTCTGCAACATAAACGTGTGTATCGTTAGGTGCGAGCGATACACCATTTGCGCGACTGAGTGGATATATGCAGTTGGTGATGAACGAACCGTCTGCTTTCGCGTAGTACAAACCGGCATGGTCCGAATCACGATCGCGACTTTTGCCCAAATCGGTGAAATAAAAACCGCCATGCCCATCAAACACAATGTCATTTGGTCCGCACAGTTTGTGCCCATCACAGGAGTCATAGAGGGTCTCGGTTGCACCTGTATGGATGTCAACACGTTGAATAGAACCCGACAGGTAATCAGATGGTGTGCCATATGGGGCGGCGAAGCCTTCCACCTCTCGCCACATGAAGCCTCCGTTATTGCAGACATACAACTTGCCATCTGGCCCCATCGCAGCACCATTCGGACCGCCACCCACATGAGCGACAACGTTCTTGGTGCCATCGGGATAGCAACGGGTGATGTTGCCTGGTTTGATTTCAACTACGATCACACTAGCGTCTGACATAGCTATTGGACCCTCGGGAAACTGTAATCCCGTGGTCATGACTCGAGCTGTACTCATGTTTTCTTACTCCTGGAAAATGCGAGTGACTTCGCGGTTAACGAGCAATTGCTTGCTAGCGACCAACGTATTCTGGATTGCGCTTTAAGAAGAACGATTTCACGCTCTCAATGCACTCTTCGGTCTTGAACAGTGTTGGCGCCACCACAGAAAACCATCTGTGCACAGTTGTCACCTGAGCATAGAAGCGGTTTGCAGCGGTTCAGGATGCCAGTTTTTGGCGGCACTTTTCAACCATGACCTTGGCCAGCGCATCGTCAAATTCCCGGGCGATGTTGTCGTACGACACCAGCGCTGCCTCGTAGTCGTGGCTGACGTACACCTCATAGGCCGCCTGCGTTGACAGGCACAGTCGCTGCTCCGCTTCCGTGGCTTGAGTCTCTTGCGTACCGTCGCGAATTCCTAGCAGCTCATAAATGATCAGCTCGCCCTTCCTGCCTTTGACGGTGATCTGATCGATCGGCCGCAGCCAGAGGCGCTCGCCAGCCTCCCGGAACAGTGAGTGGCTGACGCAAATGTGAGTGCCGAATTCCTTATTGATGCCTTCCAGACGAGAGGCGATGTTCACGCCATCGCCCATAACCGTATAACTCAAGCGCTCGGAAGACCCAATATTGCCCACAATCACAGCGTCGGTGTGCAGCCCAATCCGAACCACCAGTGGGGGCTTGTTCTCACTGATGAGTTGCTGGTTCAGTGTCACCATGCGTCGCTGTGCTTTCACCGCCGCCACACACGCATGATAGGCGTGGTCTTGGTCCAGTTTGGGGGCGCCCCAGAACGCCATCACCGCGTCGCCAATGAACTTGTCTACAGTACCCACCTCCTCCTTGATCGCGTAGGTCATCAGTTCGAGGTAAGACGATACCCGCCGCAGCAATTCACGTGAGGGTGTGGACTCGGAGAGGCTGGAAAAGTCCTTGAGGTCAGAGAACAAAATCGTGAGGTAGCGGCTCTCGCCACCGAGCTCCAAGGCATTGCCCGAGCTCATCAGGTCGTTCACCAGGTCTCTGGGCACATAGGACGTGAACGCCGCAATGGTGGTCTTGAGTTTGCGGATGGCTTTGGAGAGCGTGTTGACTTCGTAAATGCTCGACTTGACCAGCGCAGATTCGCTGGCCGTGAAGTCCAGGATGCTCTGAATTTCTGCCGTGAGTCGCTCCAGCGGCTTGGAGATGATCTTTGACAGATAAACCGACATCACAGCAATGAAGACAAACGCCAAGGCGCCGAACATCATCAGCCGTTGGTTGATGGCATTGAGCTCCTGCAAAAAATCATTCAGTGGCACGACGGTCATCACCTCCCACGGCTTGTAAAAACTGGAGGGAAATGGTTGAAAGACGGCAAAGTAAGTCTCTTTGTGGGGCCCGAACTGAAATTCAATCTGATTCTTTTTGCTATCAGCCCGGAGTTGTTGCGCCATGGCGGCCGGCGAATTTGGCAGGTCGAGCACCTTGCGAGGCGTCAACGTATCGCGGTCGCGCGTAAAGCCCTTGTCGACATCGGGATGAACAATGATATTGCCCGAGGTGTCAATGATCAGAGTCTGGCTGTTGCGACTGATGACGTTGGCCGTCAAGAAGTCAGAAAATGAGCGGACCGCAACCTGAGCGGTCACTGTGCCCAGCAACTCCTTGTCCCCCACAAAGGGGATCGTCGTCCCAATCACCGCCTGCTTGGTACTGGCGGCAAAAAACGGGTTGTCGATCACCATAGCATCAGCACCTCTGCCGGAAAAAGCCTTCACCGTGTCGATGTAAAAACCGCGTGTTCGGGGGTCATATTTGGTGGGTGTGGAAAACTTATCGACCACCCCGCCTGAGGCCTTGAAAAACGTGTAGACCGATTCCGCCTCTGCCTTCTTGCTGCGGTCAATCACCCAGCTGACGTAATGGGAGCCATCGGGCGGGATCCTGTCGCCTACCGGCAGGGCCTTGTTGGTCCGCTGCACTTGCCGAAATGAGCCGTCCTTGGTCGCCAGAAAATAACTCACGATGTTGGGGTTGTTTTCAAGGTTGACCAACAAGTGTTCGGCAATCCGCTCCTGGTTGGCCAATTCTGGTTGCGCACTGATCATCCGAGAGGTGACCCGCACCGAACTGGCGATTGGATTAAGCAGCGCCACCAGGCTATTGATGAACTCCTGGTTTCCGCGTGCAACCAGGTTGACGGCATTGTTCTTGTAAGTGACGTAGTTTGTTTGGTACGAATAAGCGATAAATCCGACAAACAAGGGCGTTATCAGCATCAGGAAAATCACACTGATGCTGAACTGCAGTCGGATATTTTTTGCGATTTGTTTCAGCATCGTTGGACTCCTCAAGAAAATGATGTAGCGCCTGCCAAGCGTGTCAATTTGCAGCGCAATAATTGGGTTGCGAGTACGCCAATTTTGCTCAGGTGGCGGCGACAAAACTGCCCGACTTGCCACCGTGCTTTTCCAGCAACTTGCAGTCATTGATGGTCATGCCGCGGTCTACAGCCTTGCACATGTCGTACATGGTGAGCAGGGCCACCTGGACTGCCGTCAACGCCTCCATCTCGACGCCGGTGGGGCCGACGGTTTCAACCGTCGCGCGGCACGTCACGCTTGCAGGCTGGGTGGCAGTTGCTGGCACCGCCTGAAAATCAATCGCGAGTCGGGTCAGCGCCAGGGGGTGGCAGAGCGGGATCAGGTCGCTGGTTTTCTTGGCGGCCAGAATGCCAGCGATGCGGGCAATGCCCAACACATCGCCTTTCTTGGCGGTGCCGGCCTCAATCAAGGCCAAGGTCGCCGGCAGCATGTCGATCCGCCCGGCTGCCACGGCAAGCCGGTGCGAACTGGGCTTGGCCGCCACATCGACCATGTGGGCCTGGCCCTGGCTGTCAAAATGCGTCAAAGCGCTCATAAAAAATCACCTTGGTGGACACGATGGATCGCCAGCGCCCGGTTTACACAGCGTTGACATCGCTGGTGCATCATACGGGCAGCCACTCAAGGAATTCCAGTTGCGACAAATCTATATGTCAAAAATGGCTCCAAGCCTTATGAAGCATAGTGTTATAGCTATTATTTTAATAGCATTCAGCTGGTTGCAAGGGCCTGTGGTGCAGGCTCAGACGGTCGGCGCAGGCGGCGCCCGCTTGCCAACCCTGGGTGATGGTGGCGAGATGAGCAGCGCCGCGGAGCGCCGGTTGGGCGACCGGATCGCGCGTGAGATCTACCGAGACCCCGACTACCTGGACGACCCGGTGCTGGTCGACTATGTCCAGGGCATCTGGCAGCCACTGCTGGCCGCGGCGCGGGCCCGAGGTGACCTGTCGTCCGAATTGCAGGCGAATTTTGCCTGGGAGATCATGCTGGGGCGCGACCGCTCGGTCAATGCCTTTGCGCTGCCAGGTGGCTACTTTGGCGTCCATCTGGGACTGTTGGCCGTGGTCGGCAGTCCCGATGAGTTGGCCTCGGTGCTCGGTCACGAGCTCAGCCACGTGACGCAACGGCATATTTCCCGCCTGATGGCGCGCCAGGGACAGCAGGCGCCTTGGCTGATGGGCGCCTTGATTCTCGGCGCACTGGCCGCCAGCAAGAGTGCGGATGCGGCAAATGCCCTGATTTTGGGTGGGCAGGCGGCGTCGGCCCAAGGGCAACTCAATTTTTCCCGTGACATGGAGCGCGAAGCAGACCGCATCGGCTACGGCATCATGACCGAGGCCGGTTTTGACGCGCGTGGATTTGTCGGCATGTTCGACAAGCTACAGCAGGCGTCGCGCCTCAATGATAGTGGTGCCTATCCCTATCTGCGCAGCCACCCATTGACGACCGAGCGGATCGGCGACATGCAAAGTCGCCAGTCGATGGCGGGTCCGGTGATGCCAGGCGCAGCGCCATCGCTGGCGCACGCCATGATGGCGGGCCGCGCCCGTGCCCTGTCCAACCCGGGGGTTGACGCACTGCGTGGCTTGCTGAGCGAGGCTGACAGCATGGGGCTATCGCTGTCATCGACCGTAACGACACGCCAGGCCGGTGCGCTTTACGCGGGCGTGCTGGCCGCCGTCCGTTTGCGTGACTTTGGGGCGGCGGCCCTCCACCTGGACCGGCTGACGGCCCTGGTCTCATCTGACCCGGCGGGTGGCCAGTTGACGCATTGGCTGCGGGTCGAGCTCAATTTGGCGGCCGGGGACTGGCGGTCAGCTCAGGCCTTGCTTGAGACCCGCTCAGCGGGTGAGCCCGGGGCGGGGCAGATGCGTCGGCCGGAATTGCTTTTGCGGGGCCAGGTGGCGCTTCAGGCTGGGCAAGAGGCTGCTTGGCCGGCATTGACCGAGCGTTTGCAGCTGTGGGTGGCGGATCATCCGCGCGATGCCCAGGTGTGGCAACTGCTCGCCGGCGTCTACGCGGCGCAGCGCCAGACTTTGCGCGCTTTGCGCGCCGAGGCCGAGTCACGCGTGGCACAACTCGACTTGGCTGCGGCCCTGGACCGGCTCAAGGCGGCGCAGGACTTATTGCGACAAGGGCCCAGTGGCACAGCCAGTGCCGACCACATCGAGGCGTCGATCATCGACACCCGGCGCCGGCAACTGGAATCAGCGCTGCGAGAACAGGCGCTGGAGCGCTGAGTCGATCACGACGCCAAACACCGAATAAATCAGCGAGCCCAACAGCGCCGCGCCAAAGCCGCTGACGTAAAAGCCGTTCAGCAGGCTGGCGGCCCACCAGAACAGCAGGGCATTGATCACAAACAAAAACAGGCCCAGCGTCAACACCGTGACCGGCAGTGTTAACAGCACCAGCACCGGGCGCAGCAGCATGTTGAACAGCCCGATGACGAAAGCTGCGGTCAGTGCCGAGCCGAAGCTGCGCACCTCGACCCCCGTGTACAGATAGGCCACCGCCAGCAAGGCGGCCGCGCTGAGCAACCATTTGAGAATTAACTTCATGGTGCACCAGCATAGCACCGCCGTTGGCGCGTCAAGTGGGCGCAGCTGCACGCCGGGTAGCCCAGTGCCCCCCTACCAGCACGGCGATCACCGTGACGATGTACGTGCCCCAGCGCGCGGCCGTGTTGGGCAGGGCGGGTCCGTCAAACAGGCTGTCGAGCATCGGTTCGTTAACGATCATCTTGGCAGCGGTCAGGGCCAATACGGCAGCGCCGATCTGGATGATGGCGGGGAAGCGTTCCACCAGTTTGAGCACCACCGAGCTGCCAAAGACCACGATCGGCACGCTGATCAGCAAGCCGATGATCACCAGGTCGAAGGCGCCGTGGGCGGCACCCGCCACGCCAAGCACGTTGTCCACACCCATCAGTGCGTCGGCCACGACGATGGTTTTCATCGCACCCCAGAACGTGTTGGCGACTGGTGCGTCGTGCTCGCCACCGCCCTGATCAGCCAGTAATTTGTAGGCAATCCAGACCAAACCCAGGCCGCCGACGAGCATCAGGCCTGGCACCTGAAGCAGCCAGACCACACCCACGGTCATCACAGCGCGTACGCCGATCGCACCCACAGTGCCCCAGATGATGGCCTTTTTTTGCAGTTGCGGCGGCAGGCTGCGCGCGGCCAGCGCAATGACGATGGCGTTGTCGCCAGCCAGGACCAGATCGATCAGGATGATCGCCATCAGGGCGGACCACCAGGCGGCGGAAAAAAGTTCCATTGCAATACCTTTTATATGTCGGGTGAATCAACACAGACCTGGCGCTGGCAAAGGTGGCGGTGGGAGGGTCGCCTTCCCGTGCTGCACGGAAAGTGCATGGCGAAGGTCTTGCCCGATGGCGCGCAGCAGGCTGCGGCATCTGATGCACCGGTCTTGCCCGGGGGCATGACGTATTGACGACGCATCAACGGGGGGCTACTCCCCTTCAGCGCGAATTAAACCATGCGCCGGGTAGGCTTGGAACGACAGGGGTTTCTGCCCCGGCTATCATCGGCCCCCCATGGCAGGCATTCACATCACCGACATCGAGTCGGCCATCAATTACTGGCGCGACAAAAGTCCCTCGCTCGATGGCTTCTCCTTGGCGTCGCCGACGCGCGCCTTGGCCGAGGTGTATGCCCTGCTGGTTTTTTACCATGAGACCGAGGCGGATGAGTTTTCCTTTCCGCCGGCCGCGCTGGACGCCTGGCTAGCCTGGTACGACACCACGCCCGACGCTCCCTGCATCGCGATCTGCTCTACCAGCCAGGGCGACGAGCAGTGCAAGGGCTGTGGCCGCAGCTTTGCCGAGGTGCAGTACTGGACCCAGATGCGCCCGGCGGAAAAACGCCAGACCTGGCGGCGGATCACGCTGGAGGCTAGCGCCTGGCGGTTTAACCGCTACGCCGAGCGCGCCGGCGCCTATTTCCAGCGCGAGGGTTCGACGTCCACCGTCAGCGCACCGTCGCCCAGCATCAAGACGCCTTCTTGAACCGTGGCCTGCAGCTGCATGCTGCGTTGCGCCATCGGGATGAGGGCTTGCGCTGCCGCACTGGGGATGCGCCACACCGCCAGATTGGGCGGCCGTGCCAGTTTGGCTTGCATGCTGCGCCACCAGATGTCGGCCGAGGCGCTAAAGCAATACAGAACCACCTGGTCGGCGCGGCTACAGGCCTTGAGCAGCGGCTTGTCTTCGGGTTGCCCCACCTCCAGCCACAGCCGGGTGCGGCCGGTGAAGTCGCGCAGCCAGACATCTGGCTCGTCCGGGTCACTCAGGCCGGCGCCAAAGGCCAGCGTGCCGTCGCCTTGGCAGACCGATTGCAGCTCGTGGGCGTGAAGCGCCAGCGCACAGAGCCGAACCATCATGCGCTCATCGGTTTCACTCGGATGCCGCGCCAGCATCAGCGCATGGTCGGCGTAGTAGCCATGGTCGATGTCGGCAATCTGCAGACTGGCCTTGAAGATTGTTGATTTGAGCGCCATCAGACCCGCCGCGCCAGGGTGGCGGCGAGGCCGGTGTAGCTGGCCGGGGTCAGCGCCAGCAGGCGCTGCTTTTCCAGGGCAGGTATGTCCAGATTGGCGATAAAACCCTGTATCAGTTCGCGCGTCATCGGCGCACCGCGGGTAAAAGCCTTCAGCTGTTCATAGGGTTGTGGCAGGCCGAAGCGGCGCATGACGGTCTGAATCGGCTCGGCCAGCACTTCCCAGGCGGCGTCCAGGTCGGCGGCAAGGGCGGCTTCGTTGAGCTCCAGCTTACCCAGCCCGGTCGTCAATGAGTGGTAAGCCAAGACGGCGTGGCCCAGCGCCACACCGATGTTGCGCAACACGGTGGAGTCGGTCAGGTCACGCTGCCAGCGTGAAATGGGCAGTTTCTCGCTCAGATGCCGCAGGAGGGCGTTGGCCAAGCCCAGATTGCCCTCGGCGTTTTCGAAATCAATTGGGTTGACCTTGTGCGGCATGGTGCTGGAGCCAACTTCGCCGTCACGCAGTTTTTGCTTGAAGTAGCCCAACGAAACATAACCCCAGACGTCGCGCGACCAGTCGATCAGGATGGTATTGGCGCGGGCTATCGCGTCAAACAACTCGGCCATGTAGTCGTGCGGCTCAATCTGGATGCTGTAGGGCTGGAACTGCAGGCCCAACCCGACGGGCTCGGGCGACTCCACCACGCGCCGGCTGAAGCTTTCCCAATCAAAGTCGGGCCAGGCCGACAGGTGGGCGTTGTAATTGCCGACAGCGCCATTCATCTTTGCCAGTAGACGCACGCCGGCAATTCGGCTTCGCGCGGCATCCAGCCGCGCCACCACATTGGCGATCTCTTTGCCGACCGTGGTTGGACTCGCAGTCTGGCCATGGGTGCGACTGAGCATGGGCACGGTGGCAAAGGCATGTGCCATCCCGCGTAGCTTGTCAATGATGGCGTCCAGCGCCGGCAGCAACACCTGGTCACGGCCAGCCTTGAGTTGCAAGGCATGGCTGGTGTTGTTGATGTCTTCGCTGGTACACGCGAAATGTACAAATTCACTGGCAGACAGCAGCTCGGCTTGGCCCTCAAATTTGGCCTTAATCCAGTATTCCACCGCTTTCACATCATGGTTGGTGGTCTTCTCGATCGCCTTGATGGCCTCGCCATCGGCTTCGGAAAAATTCAGCACCAGGCCATTAAGGTAGCTTCGGGCTTGCGGTGTGAGCGGAGCAAACTCCTGGAAGCCCGCATCGCTCAAGGCCACCAACCAAGTGGCCTCCACCTGCAGTCGGCGCTGCATGTAGCCCAGTTCGCTCATGATGGGGCGCAGTTTGGCCAGCCGGCCTGCGTAGCGCCCATCCAAGGGCGAGAGGGCGGAAATGGCAGAAAAAGTCATGCCGGGATTGTAGGACCTGCGTCTGCGCCGACCTACCCAAGCGCAGGGATACGAATGGATAGAATCAAAGCGTCTGCATCTACGGTCTACTCATGAAATTAATTGGCGCGCTCACCAGTCCCTATGTCCGCAAAGTCCGTGTCGTCATGGCCGAGAAAAAACTCGACTATGACTTGGTGCTGGAGAACGTCTGGTCGGCCGAGACCCTGATTGGTGAGTCCAATCCACTGGGCAAGGTCCCCTGTCTCGTGATGGAGGGGTCCGAGGCCTTGCATGATTCCCGTGTGATCGTCGAATACCTTGACACCCTGTCACCGGTGGGCAAGCTGATTCCGTCGGTCGGGCGTGAAAGGGCCGAGGTCAAGACCTGGGAGGCGCTGGCCGATGGTTTGCTCGATGCCTCGCTGCTGGCCCGGCTTGAGGCCACCTGGGCTGGACGCAGTGACGCCGAGCGCAGCCAAGCCTGGATTGACCGTCAATTGAGCAAGGTGCATGCCGCGCTGCGCGCCATGAGCCAAGGCCTGGCCGATAAGTCTTACTGTGTTGGCATCCATCTCAGTTTGGCCGATATCGCGGTGGGCTGCGCACTGGGTTACCTGGATTTTCGCTTTCCCCAGATTGATTGGCGCACACCTTACCCGAACCTCACCCGGCTCCATGAAAAACTGATGCAGCGGCCCAGTTTTGCTGACACGTTGCCTGCCTGACCGCGACAACGATGGTCAGTGGTTAGCGCGCCGTTTGAGCCAGCGCATCAGGCCGCCCAAAATGGGGAGTTTCTCGTACAGCTCCTCGGCAGCGTCCCAGTAGTCGCGGTGCAGGGTGACCAAGCCAGTTGCGGCAAATACCAGATGAGAGGCACCCAGGATGACCTGTGGCTGCGAAGGTCGGTAGGACCGCAATCGAAAATGGAATTCCCAGGTCAAAAAGCACTGCGCGCCTTGCACCACTTGTTCTGTCACCACAAAGCGCGGTTCATGCAGTGATGCAAACATGTGCCTGAAGATGCCTTCAATCGCTGGCACGCCCGTCACCTCATTGAAAGGGTCCTTGAAGCGGGCCTGAGCATCGTAGATCTGACCGATGTCGGCCACGCTGCTCAGCGTCAGGGTTTCAAAAAACGTGACAACTCTGGCTACTGCGACCGCCGAAGGTGGTGGTGTCGTAATCATTGCGTGACACGCCGTACCAGGGCGAAAAACAGGCGGTCGGGCAGCAGCCGTAGTACTTTCATCCACCGCGTGAAGCGCTTGGGAAAGTGCAGCTCAAAGGCGCCGCTGCGCCAGCCTGCCAGCATGGCGGTGGCTGCCTGTTCCGGCGTGATCAGCGCAGGCATGGTGAAGGCATTGCCAGCGGTCAAGGGCGTCTCGACAAAACCTGGATTAACAATCGACACCCCCAGGCCGCGGGGGCGCAGATCGAGGTACAGGGTTTCGGCCAGATTGATCAGCGCCGCTTTGGTCGGGCCGTAGGCCAGGCTGTTGGGCAGGCCACGGTAGCCGGCCACGCTGCCGACCAGGCTGATGTGACCCTGGCCGCGCGCCAATAGCGCCGGCAGCACTGCATCCAGCAGGTACAGGGCGCCCAGGTAATTGACGGCCAGGTGGCGTTGCATGTCGGCGACGTCGATGGCTTCGGCACGCATGGCCTGGTAGTGGCCTGCGCAGTAGACCACGCAGTCGATGGGCCCTTGTGCCAGCAAGTTGGTGGCGGCCAGGGCCACAGCCGCTGGGTCGGTGGCATCCAGCGCCAGCGCTTGACTGCCCGGGTGCTGCTGCACGAAGTCCGCCAGTGCCTCTGCCTTGCGGGCTGACACGGTCACCCGCGCGCCCGCCCGGTGCAGCGCTGAAGCGGTAGCCCGCCCGATGCCGGTCGAGGCACCAACAATCCAGACTGTCTGGCCCTGCCAGTCACGCAGGGGCGGGTTGAGTGGGGCAAAGAGCGGCATAGGTGGCTGCTCAGCGTTTCACGAACGACAGGGTGACCTCGCCCAACCGGACGCCAAACTTGCTCATGGCGGCTTTGTTGAGCATGACCTTGTCCGTCATCAGGTACATCCAGTCATCAAACTGAACCTCGAACACGCGGCCGTCAACAGGCAGGTTCAGGGTGTAGGTCCAGTGGAAGGTGTTACCCCTAGTCTCGCCGCGAGCTTCGCCCACCACGTCGTCGGCGCGACCACTGAAGCGGCCGTCGCCGAGCTTGCGCAGTCGCCAAATGCGTTTTTGCGTGCTGCCATCGGAATAGCGGAAGTCTTCATCCAACACGCCATCGTCACCGTTCCATGTGCAGACCATGACCACGGTGAAACGCTTGACCACGGTGCCGGAGCGGTCGGTGAAAACGCCGTAGGCGTCCAGTGTGCCGTTGAAGTACTGCGCAAGGTCAAGCAGTGGTTTGTCCTGGGCATAGGTTTCGATCTGCTGCACAGCGCAGCCGCTCAGTAGCAGCGTGGCTGGTGCGGCAGCGGCGGCAGCGAGCAACAGGCGGCGTTTCATGGCGTTCTCCGGATGATCAGGGTGTACAGCAGGGTGGCGGCCAGCAATTTGAGTGCGCAGGGCAACAGACAATAGGCTGCGGACAGGGTTTCCAGGGCGGCTCCGTCGCGGCTGCCTGGCTGATAACCGAGCGCCGCCAGCGCTGGCAGCGCACGGCCGGCCGCAAGGGCCAGGTTGAGTTTGGACGCGAAATTCCACCAGCCAAAGTAAGTGCCCTCCTGTGTGGACTGATCGCCACTGTTGGCGATGTGACCTGCTAGCAGCGCGCTCGGCACGGCCAGGTCGGCGCCCAGCCCGATGCCTGACAGTGCACACACGCCCGCGAAGGCGGCGCTATCGCCGGCGCCCAGACCGGCAGCAAAGATGAAGACGGCGATCGACAGCAGCATGCCCAGCCCCCAGGCGCGCGCCAGCCCGAACCGGCCAACCAGCTTTAACCAGGCAGGTATTGACAGGGCAGCAGCCACAAAATAGGCGCTCAGGAACAGGGGCTCGGCAGCGGGCGGGGCCTGCAGCACGTCTTGCACAAAGAACAGCAGCAGGGTGGCTGGAATAGCGCTGGCGATGCCATTGACGATGAACACCGCCAGCAGTCGGCGGAATCCCGGGCGTGACCAAGGCAGCCAAAGCGAGCGCCTATCGCGCCCAGCGGATGGCTCTGGCGCAGCGGCCGGCCTGGGCCTGGGGGCTCGGGTCCAGGCCAGCCAGCCCAGCCCGATGGCTGCAAAAAAAATACCGACAGTGGCGGGCAGACCCAACGCGATGGGGCTTACGGACGCCAGGATCACGCCGGCCAAGCCAAGCCCTTCACGCCAGGCCACCACGCGGCTGCGTTGCGCCTCGTTGCCACCCAGCATGGCGCCCCAGGACTGATGCATCACAGTCAGTGCGCTGAATGCGGCGTAAGTCAACACCAGACAGGCTCCGGCCCAGGCCAGCAGGGCATCCACCCCTTGCATCGGGGGAAAGAACAACAGTGCGAAGCCCAGGCCCAGTACGATCGATGCCGCCGCTGCCGCGCCCAGGACGGTGCGCGCCGAGCGTGCAAACAGGCGGTCGCTCCATCGCCCAAGCATTGGGTCGATCAGCGCGTCAAACAAGCGCGCGCCCAGCAGCAGGGCGCCAAGCGCCGCCAAGGGTACGCCAAAATTACGGGCGTAGTGGTTCGGCAGCAGTACATAAAGGGGCAAGGCGACAAAGGCGAGCGGCAGGCCCATCAGACCGTATCGCCAGCCCTCGCGCCAGCCAAAAGCAGTGGTGGCGCCGTCGTTCATGTTGCGGCGCGGGCCAGCAGGGCGTTGCGCAACTTGGGTTCGCTGGTGGCCTCACCCAGCCAGATGCCGAAGAACTTGGTGCCAAAGGCTGCGTCGCCCATGCCCCCGATTCTGCGCCCCTGGTGCCAGAACGAGACGCCCCCTGGCGGGTGCAGCCCCGTGATGCGGTCGCCCGCTGCCACATCAGGCAAGATGTCTTGCAAGTTCGTGAGCCAAGTCCGCGCTGTGTCCGGCGCGACCTCGTGCATCCGCCGGATCTCTTGCAGCGAGCGCTGCGCGATGTCGCTGGCGGTGAAGGCACGCAGATAGGTCAGGCACAAGGCAAAACGCTGTTGGCTGAACTGAGCAGGCTCAAAGCCAGGCAGCGCCCACAAAGCGGCGTCATACACAGACAGGCCGAAGTAGCGCAGCCGGCCGTTACCGACCAAGCGGGTTCCTGGCATGGCGGCGAGCACTTCGGCAGGCGGCGCCGGTGGCGTGTCCTGGGCCAGGGCGTCGAAGGTACAGGCCTGAACGAAAGCGCCCAGGGCGGCTTGACCAAGCAGGGTGCGGCGAGTTGGCATGGGTCCGTCTTCAGAGCGCTGGCTTCTGCAGTGTGTATTGCACGACATCAATATTGCCTTCGCAGAAAGCCGCTTCGCAATAAGCCAGATAGAACTCCCAAATTCGCATGAAACGCTCGTCAAAACCGCCTTGCAGCACCTGGCTGCGCGCGCCCAGAAAGGCTTCGCGCCAGCGTTTCAAAGTTTCGGCATAGTCCAAGCCAAACGCGTATTCGTCCACCACCTCGAAACCTGCGGCACTGGCCTGCGCCCGGAACTCGCGCGGGCAGGGCAGGCAGCCGCCCGGGAAGATGTACTGTTGGATGAAGTCTGTGCCTCGCACATACCGCTCAAAGATGCTGTCGTCAATCACAATGCTTTGCACGCAGGCCCGACCCCCGGGTTTGAGCAGGCGCGCCAGCGTAGCGAAGTAGTTGGGCCAGTACGCGCGCCCTACCGCTTCAATCATCTCGATCGAGCAGATGGCGTCAAAAGGCGGGTCCTGGATGTCGCGGTAATCCTGCAGCCGTAGGTCAGCCCGTTCAGCCACGCCCAGGCGTTGCAGTCGCTCGCGCGCAAAGGACAGTTGTTCAGTGCTTAGTGTGACCCCGACCAGCGAGGCGCCGAAGGTGGTGGTGCTCATTTCCGCCAGGGCCCCCCAGCCGCAGCCGACCTCCAGCACCCGGTCGCCGGCCTTGACCTGACACAGTTCCAGGGCACGCCGTACCTTGGCTGTTTGAGCCTGCGCCATGGGTTGGCTCAGATCACCGGCAAAAATTGCCGACGAGTAATTCATGGTGTCATCGAGCCAAAGACGGTAGAAAGCGTTGCCCAGGTCGTAGTGGGCGTGGATATTCTTTTGGCTGTTGGCGCGGGTGTTGCGGTTAAGCAGGTGCTTGATCCGGTAAAACAGGCGGCCGGCCCAGGACCCATAAATGGCCGATTCCACCTCTGCTCGGTTTTTCACCAGCACCCGCAGCAGCTCGGTCAGGTTGGGGGTACTCCAATCTCCTGCGATAAAGCTCTCGGCAAAACCAATATCGCCTGATTTCAGCGCGGCGGCGCAGGGTTTCCAGTTGTGCAGATGCAAGGCGGCGTGGGGCGCTGCCGTGCCGCCAAAGCGCTGCATCGAGCCGTCTGGCAATTGCAGCGTCAAGCTGCCGTGCTGCAGGCCTTGCAGCAGCTTGAGCACGGCGCGGCCGGCCGCGGGCGTACCTTGCGGAATGGAATAGGGGGTGGCAGTGCTGGTGTTCATGAGGGGCTTGGGCTCAGCGGGTGGTCAGCGAAGTCGGAGGAACCGGTTTGGCAAAGAAGGGCGCACGTTTGGCAAACAGCTTGAGCGCCTGCCAGTGGATGCGCAGTACCACGCCCAGCGTCATGGCCGGGTAGTGCCACAGCGCACGGCGCACGCTGCGGGCATTCAACGGAACCAACGCGCCACTGACACTGGTCTGAATTAGCGGGCCGTCGGCGTCGTCGAAATCAATCCGCCCCACCGTGCGGCAGCGCTTGGCATCCACCATGAAGCGGAAGCGGTAGCCCCCCTCCACCGGGCAAAACGGCGAGACATGAAAGACCTTGGCAGCCCGCTGCTCCACCCCGTAGCGGGGGGCGTCAAGCAGGTAGCAGTGGCGCTCACCGAAGGTGTTGTTGACCTCGACCACTATGGCGCGCAGGGTGCCGTCGGCACGGTGGCAGTACCAAAAACTGACCGGCTTGAAGGTGTGACCCAGTACCCGTGGGTAACAGTGCAGCCAGACCTCGCCATCGGCGCCGTCAATACCCTGCTGCTGCAACAGGTCGTCGAGCCAGGCCAGGGCGCCGCCCTGTGCCGGACTGCGCCCGTCACCATGGTCGACGTCAAAAAAACTCAGGGGTGCCCAGCGGTTGCGAACCAGCGCACCCGGGCCGGCCACCGCCAGACTGCGCATGGGCAGCATCAAAAAATACGTGCCATAGGTGAAGGCATTGCGCACCGGCTTGAGGCGCGTATGTCGCACCTGACCAAAGCCGATCAACGCCTGAGACGTTTCAGCGCGGTTCATGCCAGAGCGCCCTGGTTTGGGCCTAGCAGAGGTTCGAGTTGTGCTGCCACCGCCAAACCTGATTTAAGCCCGTCTTCATGAAAGCCATAGCCAGTCCAGGCCCCGCAAAAATAGGTGTGGCGCTGCCCCTGCAAGGCTCTGACAGCTTGCTGGGCCCGGATCGCGGCGAGGTCGAAGATCGGGTGCGCATAGTCGAAGCTGGCATGAACCTCGCCAGGCGCAATGGCGCGCAGTGGGTTGAGCGACACCAGCACTGGCTGCGCAAAGGGCAGCGGCTGAAGTTGATTGAGCAGGTAGTGCAGGCAGACTTGGTTGGCGTCCCCAGCCCCAATGGCGCGCTCATAGTTCCAGGCCGCCCAGGCCCGGCGCTGGCGTGGCAGCACCGAGGTGTCGGTGTGCAGCACGGCCCGGTTGGCCTGGTAACGGATGGCGCCCAGTGTGGCGCGTTCGGCCTCGCTCGCGTCATCCAGCAAGGCGAGGGACTGGTCGGAGTGACTGGCCAGCACGACCTTGTCAAAGCGCTCGGTCTGCCCTGCGGCGCTGACCAGTACGCCCTGTGCATCCCGGCGGATCAGCTGCACCGGGCAGCGCAGGCGCTTGTCGTCAATCCGGGCGGTGATTTTGTCAACGTACTGGCGTGCACCGCCATCCACCGTCCACCATTGCGGCCGGTTGGTGACCTGGATCAGGCCGTGGTTGTGGCAGAACCGGACCATGGTGGCCACCGGGAACTGCAGCATTTGGTCGGTTGGACAGCTCCAGATGCAGCCCAGCATCGGCAGAAAGTACCAGTCTCGGAACTCGGTTGAAAACTGGTGCTGCGACAAGAAGTCAGCCAACGGTTGTAGCAGTTCGGCATCCCGACCTCCGACGGCCAGGGCGGTGGCCAGACGGTTGAAACGCAGCACATCGCCCAACATCGCCAGAAAACGCGGGCGCACCAGATTGCGGCGCTGGGCAAACACGGTGTTGAGCGAGGAGCCGCTCCATTCCAGGACTGCTGGTGGCCGATGACCCGGGACCTGAACCGAAAACGACATGTCCGAGCGGGCGGTCGGCACGCCGAGCTCGCCAAACAGCCGGATCAGTTCGGGGTAGGTGCGCTCATTGAAAACGAGAAAACCGGTGTCCACGCCATGACGGACGGGTCCGTCCGGGCCCGGGAGGGTGAGGTCGACCGTATGCGTATGGCCGCCGAAATAGTCGCCCGCCTCAAAAAGAGTGATGTCCGCCCGGCCGCGCAGGCGATGCGCCACAGCCAGACCAGATATGCCGGAGCCGACGATGGCCAGCTTCATGCGCTGCAAACCGCTGCCTTGGGAGGCTCGAGGCATAAAAAGAGGGTGTGCATTGAAGATGGTACGTTGTAGTTATTTTATGACCAGTCGGTAATTTTTCAAAGCAAGGCCGCAATACCCGGGCTGGCGCCATGGCCGACCCCTGCTAAATGCGTTTGACCGACGGGATGGCCTTGGTCAGCGGCAGAAGTCGCTTGAGTGGCGGCCGGACCTTGATCTCATGACCCGGAATACTGCTCAGAATCTTGAACTCGCTTTGCGCCGTATCACGCACCGTCAACTCACTGTGCGTCATCCCGAGGCGATTGAGCATCACAGCGACAAAGGGGGTGGTGGTGTTCGCGCCGCGCCGTACCACGATCGCAGTTTCCTGAGAAGCCAGACGAACATAGGTGCCTGGAGAGTAGATGCCGACGGCCTTGATCAGGGCCGCGCCTGCCTCGTCGACCTGCTTGTTTTCATCAAAGTAAATGGCTTTCATGGCGATGCCCGGGGGCACCGCCTTGCGCGCCGCTCGCGGCGAAATGGCGGCCGCAAATTTGTCGGCGCGTTGAATCAGGCGGGCGATCCGTTCACCGGGCGAGCGTTTGGACAGCGGCCCTGGCAGTTTGGCGTGATGGTGCCGCACGCCCTCGAGCCAGAGTTGGTTGGTGAGCCCAAGTGAGGTCAGCATGTCGACTGAGCGTGCCGGATGCTGGTCAATGTTCTGCCGTTGTGGTGGTGCGACGGGCTCTTTTTGTTGCGCCAGCACGTCTTGCAGCTCCGTCATGCCAATGTTCATGCTCAGCGCGGCACGGCCGAGCGCGCTGGTGAGATCCGCCGGCCAATGCAACACCTCGCGTGCTGCAATGCCGCACATGGCATTGACCAGCATGGCATGGGTCGCACTGTAGCGCTCGACCTCGATAGAGGCCATCTGAATCAGGGCCAGCAGCGTTCCGTCCGGGTTGGCTTGGCTGAACAGACTGACTTTATCCTCCAGCCGCTCGACCTGTTCCAGGAACGCCGCCTCGCGACCATTTCGCAATATGGCGTGTGCCTGCTCTTGTAGATAGGGCCAATCCGGTTCCTTGTCGACTTCCGGCAGCCGGGAAGGGCTGCGCCTGGCCCCCGCGACCTGGTCTCCGGCCTGGGCGATGTTGGCGAGTTTGGAGTCCCGCGCCAGCATCGTCAACATCTGTCCCTCTTGATGCCGCTTCAGTGCCTGCGCATCCTGGCGGTCGATGAACAGGCTGTCGTTCCCCTGGGCCATGGCTTCAAGCTCGGTGCGGCTTTTGACGCGGCTCCCCTTTTTGAGCAGCAGGGCCCCACTGGCACTCCATAACGAAAAGGGAAGTGGATCTTCGATGCGGATGCTGGCGATTTTGACGGGCGAGAGGTCCATGGACGGTCAGGAGTTACGGTCGCGGCGCTCAGGCCGGAAAATTGGAGGCCGGGGTGCGGGTCAAGGGGATGAGCCGAGAGAGATTGAGGCTGACTTTGACGCTGGCGCTGGGCAGGCCGGCGGTGACGCGCCAGTCGGCCAAACTGGTGTCGCGCAGGGTCAGCTCATTGTTGGGCAGGCCCTCGCGATTCAGCACCACAGCGACGCGTGGCGCGCTGGTTACTCGGCCGCGCCGCACCACAATCGCCACCTCTTGGCTGGCCAGCCGGACAAAAGACCCCGGTGGGTAAACACCCACGGCCTTCACAAGTGCGGCCCCAGCCTCGTCGACAGCCTGGTTTTCATCAAAATAGGCCGCTTTCATGGCGATCCCGGTGGCGGCTGCCGAGCGGGAGGCGCGGGGTGAAATCGCGGCGGCAAAAATGTCGGCCCTTTGAATCAAGCGCGCCATCCGCTGGCCCTGGCTGCGTGCGGCCAATGGACCGGGTGCTTTGGCATGGTGGTCGAGCACCGCCTCCAACAGGTCGCGGTTGGTCACACCCAGTTGGCGCAGCAGTGCCGCCGAGTGACTCGGGTGCACCCGAACCAGTTCGCGCTGTTTGGGGTTCAAAGGTTCTTTTTGCTGCGCCATCCGGTCCTGCTGGACCGACATACCGATGTTCATCGTCAGAGCCGCATGGCACAGCACAGTTTCTTGCAGCGCCGGCCATTTCAAGACATCGCGTGCGGCGATGCCGCACATCACACTGACGAGCATCGCGTGGGTGCCGCTGTAGCGCTCCAGATCCCGCGACGACAGAAAAAACAGGCTGAGCAGTGTGCCGTCGGGGTTGAGCCGGGCGTAGTGGCCAAGGTGGGCCTGTAGTTTTTCCAGTCGTTCACGGAAATTTTGTGGGTTGGAGACCCGCAGCAGGGCATGTGCCTGGTCTTGCAAGTCCAGCCAGTCGGCCTCACTGCTGGGGATCTCGCCCAAGGGAGCTTCGACTTTCGTGCTGGTAGCGCCGCTGGCCTCAACGCCTGCATTCAGTACGGCCGATACTTCGGTGCGCGGCGGTGCCGCCTTCAGGGTCGCCAGTCGGTCAGATCCTCTTGAGACAGCCCGCTCGCGAGCGACCACCACGCCCATGTCAGTCAGTCGGGTGCTGGCGATGGCGCCAAGAGCGCGATCTCCGCTCAGCAGTGCATTCAAGCGCTTTTGATAGGCGTTTTGAAAACGCTCGTATTCAATCGCATCGACCAGCAGCTTGTCGCGCTTGCCCAGCATGACCTCGTACTCCCGCTTGTCCTTCAGGATGTAGCCGCTACCAGCCACCATCAGGCCATTCTCATCCCAGACTGAGAATGGCAGGGCCTCGCCGATGCGGATGTGTTCGAAACTGAAGCTGACGCGTCGCATGGTCGCCCTGGGTTGTAACGATGGCGGGAGTCGAAAAAAGCAGCAGCTTAACCCAATTGTTGACCTGCTAGCATTGAACACATGAGCAATTCAGATGCCATTTTGGCCCTTTACGACAAAATTTGTGACCCGCGGGACCTGCCAGCGCGACTGGCGCGCTTGCCACGGCCACTGGTGTTCACCAACGGCGTCTTTGATGTGTTGCACCGGGGCCATGTGCAGTACCTGGTGCAGGCCCGGGCGCTGGGCGCCAGCCTGCTGGTTGCACTCAACACCGACGCCTCGGCGCGCCGGTTGGGTAAGGGGCCAGACCGGCCGCTCAATCCGGAGGATGATCGCGCCGTGGTGATGGCGGCGCTGGCCTCGACCAGCCTGGTCACCTGGTTTGACGAGGACACGCCGCTGCAGCTGATCACCCAGGTGCGGCCCGACATCCTGGTCAAGGGCGGCGACTACGACATGCAGACCCTGGCCGAGACCCGCGTGGTTGAATCCTATGGTGGCCGCGCCCTGGCCCTGCCTTTTGTCAGCGGCTATTCCACCACGGCTCTGGTGCGAAAAATCCGCCAATAAAGCATGGCGATCAAGGTCTGGCCGGTGCGGATGGGGTAGGAGCGGGCGCGCGCCGCAGCCAGCGGGTCAGGCGCCCCAGCAGGTGCTCCAAGTCGTCGATGTAGGTGAACACCGCCGGCACCACCAGCAGGCTCAGCAGCGTGGAGGTGATCAGGCCGCCGATCACGGCAATCGCCATCGGTGAGCGAAAACTCG
>CAJAXU010000484.1 GCA_903948045.1 uncultured beta proteobacterium
CCATAGATGCCGAAATGACCGGACGCGTCAGGTTGTTGGTACTGGAACATGTGATCTCTCTGCAAGTTGCTGGTCGGCTGCCCGGACGGCAGCGACAAATTGGTTGATTTTTTCGGGGTCCTTGAGCCCCTTGTTACCGGGGCCGGACATTTCCACCCCCGAGCTCACATCAACGGCCAGCGTCTTGCAACGCGGCCGCAACTGCCGGATGCCTTCGGCCACGTTTGCAGCGCTCAGTCCACCACTCAAGACGAGGTGAGCGTTGACGTTTGGAGGCAGCAGTGACCAATTGAATGTTTGCCCGCCACCACCGTACCCGTCGACATGGGCGTCGAGCAGGATGGCCTGGGCTTGTGAATAGTGAGACGCGAATTCTACGAGATCAAACCCCGCGGCGTGCGCCCCGACCGGAATGCGCGCAGCCCGGATGAACGGGCGGCGGCCCGCGCCGCTGGCCAGCAGGCAGTCGGCTGGTGTTTCGTCACCATGAAATTGCACGCAAGCCCCCGTCAGCTGGTCACTGATAGCTATGATTTCAGGAGCATTGGCGTTGACGAACAGAAGCACCGGTGTCACAAACGGCGGCAGGCGCCGCGCCAACGCGACGGCCCGATCGGGCGACACATAACGCTGACTCTTGGGGTAGAGCACAAAGCCGATGGCGTCGGCGCCAGCCGCCACGGCGGCATCGACATCCTGCTCACGGGTCAGGCCGCAGATCTTGATGCGGGTCCGCATCGCCTTGGCAGCGACGGGGGTGGCAGAACCGGGCGGGGGGGCAGAAATGATCATGGAAGGGCATCAAAGGCTGGGGTGCTCTCAGGCAGGCCCCAGTGCGGTGCATAACGTGGCCCCAGAAAGTACAGGCCGTCGGGCGAGAAGGTGGGCGCAGCAACTTTGCGGTCGCGTGCCTGCAACACCTGCGTGATCCATGCCGGCGGATATTGCCCCTGGCCAACGGCAATCAGGCAGCCCATCAGGTTGCGGATCATGTGGTGCAAGAAGGCATTGGCCTCAAATTCAAAGCGCCAGTAGGCGCCCCGGCGCATGATCGCCAGCCGCTGCAGGTGTTTGATGGGCGACAGCGCTTGACAGGCCGAGGCGCGAAACGAGCTGAAATCATGCTCCCCCAGCAGCAACTCGGCCGCCTGCTGCATCGGTGCCAGCGCGAGCGGCCGGAAGGCCCAGCCGACACGGCCAGCCTCCAGGCTGGGGCGCACCTGTGATTCCAGCAGAATGTACGCGTAGCGGCGCGACAGGGCGCTGGCGCGGCAGTGGAACGCGTCGGGTACCGGGCAGGCCCACTGGATGGCAATGTCGCGCGGCAGAAAACTGTTGGTGCCGCGCACCCAGGCGCTTGGGCTGCGCTCGACTGCGGTGTCGAAATGCACCACCTGCATCAGGCCGTGTACCCCGGCGTCGGTCCGGCCGGCACACAGGGTACTGGTTTTTTGGGTCGTGAAACGGGCCAGCGCGGCTTCGAGCCGGTCCTGTACGGTCTGGCCCGACAACTGGCTTTGCCAGCCTTGGTAGGGCTGCCCGTTGTAGCTGATGCCCAGCGCCACCCTCACGTTCGGCTCAAGCGGCTGACGGCACGGCGCGCAAGCCCGGGCGTCACTTCAACTTGCCCAGCGCCCGTTCCGCCCGGGCCCTCATATCACCCGAGGCCGACTCGATCACCTCTTCAATCAGGGCGCGGGCGCCATCTTCGTCGCCGATCGCACGAAACTCTTCGGCCAGGTCGAGTTTGGTTTCCAGTGGGTCGTCGGAGAGGTCGGTCAGGGCGGACTTACTGTCCTGAAACTCGTCGCCCAGATCCAGCGACAGCGAGCCCAGGTCCAGCGGCAGAGGTTCAGGCGCATCTGCTGGTGGCGTTGTTGGCGCCTCGGCTTCGGGTTCTGACAGGTCGAACTCCAGGTCCAGCTCATTGGGGCTAAGTTCGCCCGGCGCCTCATTTTGCGGCGGCTCATCGTCGAGCGAAAAATCTACCTCCAGGTCAGCCGGTTCTGGCTCTGGCTCTGGCTCTGGCTCTGGCTCTGGCTCTGGCTCCGGTTCTTCCAGCACTGGCGGCTGCTCCACGTACAAGGTTTCTGCGCGGGCGGGCGTCTCTTCGGCGTCCTGAACCGGTTCAAACGCAGGCTGCACGGAGGGGTGGTTGGGCGCGAAAACTGTCTCCTGCGCGTCGTCTTGCCGGCTGACGATGAAGGCGTCAAGCGAGCGCTTGTCAATCAACTCGTCGTCAGGTACAGCCTTGCGGCGGCGCCCAATCCGGTAGGCAAGGATGCTGGCGAGGGCCGTGATCAGTGCGCCTGCGCCCCAGGGCACCAGGGGGTGATCGACCAGACGGTCAATGACCCGGCTTTTGATGGGCGGGCTGGCTGCTGAGGCCGCTGCTTGGGGGGCTGAGGCCGGCGCACTGGCTGTAACAGTTGGCGCACTCGCTGGTGCACTCGCCGCACTGGCCGGCAATGGGTTGGTGACTGCCGGCGCCATCGGAGCAGATGCCGCCGAAGCAGGTTCTGACGCCGCGGCGGCTTGTGTGCTCGCGCCCAGCTTGTTCAGCTCAATGATGTTGCGGGCCATCTCATCGGCGCGGCTGGCGGCTTCGCGTGCGCTACGCTCTTTGGCAAACTGCTCCTCGGAGCGTGACTCCTGCACGTCGCCCTTGGCCAAGGTCAGCTTGTCCGCTGCGCCATTTCCGGCCGGTTTATCGTCCACTCGGGCTTCAACCTTGCCACTGGCCTGGCGACTGGCCCCCTCGACTTGGGCCTGCGGAGCGATTCCCGCAAATTTACGTCGGAATTCGTTGAAGTCACGGCTTTGCGCGGCAATGATTCGGGTAGCTTCCGGTCGGGCCGTCTCAGAGGCTTGCAAATCGCTTGGCAGGTTGAGTACGGCACCCGCCTGAATCCGGTTGACGTTGTCGCCCTGGAATACACCTGGATTGGCGCGCAGCAGGGCCACCAGCATCTGATCGAGTGAGACATTGGCCGGTTTCAGGGTCAGCGCAATTTCGCTGGCTGTATCGCCGGCACGGACCTGGACCTTGCCCCCTTCGACTTTGCGCGCCTTTCCTTTGCCTTTGTTGCTGCCATTGCCGTTGCCTGCACTGTTGTCGGTCTGCGTTGGGCCCGCCTTGGCTGGCGCAAACAGCAGGGTGTAGTCACGCATGATCCTGCCCGAGGCCCAACTGGCTTCCAGCAAGAGGTCAAAAAACGAATCGGTGATCGCGCCCTCGCTACTGAGCCGAATGTAGAGCCGGCCGTCGGCGCGCTTTTGCAACGAAGCCTGTAGGCCGACAACACTGGCGTTGTAACTCAGACCGGCCGCCCGAAACGCTTCTGGCGACGCCACAGCCGTCCTCAGGGAGGTGGCCTCGTCGGTGGTGATGTCGAGAAAGTCAATTTCAGCGCGCAGGGGCTCTCCCAACGCCGACTGCACCATAACCCGCCCCAGCGACAAGGCCAAGACCTGCGAGCCGGACAAGGCCAACAACAGCGCGCCCATTGCCCATGCTACGCGGCGCCATGGTCGAGTTGTGACAGTCAAAGGGGTTGGCAACATGACCCTGATTCTACGTGGGCCAGCGGCCGGCCTGCCGTTTGCCGGCCTGCATTCGGCCTGGCGTCAATGTGCCAGCAGAATACGCAGCATGCGGCGCAAGGGTTCGGCCGCACCCCACAGAAGCTGATCGCCAATGGTGAAAGCACCGACGTACTCGGGGCCCATGGCCAACTTGCGAATGCGCCCGACGGGTATACCCAGCGTGCCAGTGACGGCCACTGGTGTGAGGCCTTGCAAGGTCGCTTCCCGGGTGTTGGGAATGACCTTGACCCAAGGGTTGTCGGCCGCGAGCAGCGCTTCGATGTCGGCACTGGGCACATTTTTCTTGAGCTTGAACGTTAGCGCCTGGCTATGGCATCGCATCGCACCCACCCGCACACACAAGCCATCAACCGGCGTCTCGGTGGTGCCGAACGCCGGTCCCTGGCCCAAAATCTTGTTGGTTTCGGCGCCGCCTTTCCACTCTTCGCGGGATGTGCCCCAGCCTGGCTCGTCGGACTGTTTGCCAATGCCCAGATCTTTGTCAATCCAAGGGATCAGGCTGCCGCCCAGCGGTACGCCGAAATTGGCCGTCTCGGCCGCGCTCAGGGCCTGCTGCTTGGCCAGTACCAACCGGTCGATCTCCAGGATGGCCGACTTGGGGTCATCCAGCAGGGTCTTGACCTCGGCGCTCAGGGTGCCAAACTGGGTCAGCAGCTCGCGCATGTGCTGCGCGCCACCGCCAGAGGCAGCCTGGTAGGTCATGCTGGTCATCCACTCGACCAGCCCAGCCTTGTACAGAGCGCCCACACCCATCAACATGCAGCTGACGGTGCAGTTGCCCCCAATCCAATTTTTACCACCCTGCGTCAGGGCTTTCTGGATGACGGGCAAGTTAACCGGGTCGAGCACAATGATGGCATCGTCTTTCATGCGCAGGGTAGAGGCGGCATCGATCCAGTGACCTGTCCAACCAGCCGCACGCAGCTTGGGGTAGACCTCCGTTGTGTAGTCGCCACCTTGGGCGCTGATGATGATGTCGCACTTGCGCAGCGCCGAGATATCAAAAGCGTCTTTCAATGTGGTTTCGTTTTTGGCCTGGGCCG
>CAJAXU010000485.1 GCA_903948045.1 uncultured beta proteobacterium
CACCAAAAACCTTGTCCTTCCAGGCTTGCGTATACCAGGGTTTGCTGGTGGCGTCGGCAAATTTCTTGAACTGCCAACTGACCGTGCCCATGTAAGTGGGCGAGCCAAAAATGATGGCGTCGGCGGCGGCCAGCGTGTCCCAGGCGGCGTCGGGCAGGTTGCCGTCGGCGTCGATGGTGAGCAGCTCAGCGCCGGCGCCCTGCGCCACCGATTGCGCCAGGCGCTGGGTGTGACCGTAGCCCGAATGAAAAACAACTGCAACTTTTGCCATGGTGATACTCCTTGATGTGGCGGAAAGAAAGGGGCCGCACCGTGCGAACCCCGGGACATTGACGGCGGATGGCGGCTCAGGCGCCGCGTTTGGCGTCCAGACTCAGTGCGCCCGGGCCGAAAGCGGTGAGCGCCAGCAGACCCCCAGCGATTGCCAGGTTTTTCATGAACATGATCTGCTGCATCTGCATGGCTTCGGCCGGCGCGGCCCAGAAGTTATGAAAGAAGACACCGGCCACCACGGTGAACAGCGCCATAGCCAGCGCCGCCCAACGGGTCTGGTAGCCGGCAACCAGCGCCAGGCCGCCGAGCACCTCCAGCGCCACCGCCAGCACCGCGCCCAAGGTGGGTAGCGGCAAACCGACCGAAGCAATGTAGCCCACCGTGCCGGCAAAGCCGAACAGTTTGCTCAAGCCAGCGGGTAGAAACAAGGCTGCCAACAGCAGGCGAGCGGCGAGGGAGAAAGCGGATTGGTATTGGTTCAGCATAAACAGGTCCTTGGGGGGTTAGAAAGGGGGATGGGGCGGGAGTCAAGCGCAGAGGTCGAACACCAGCACTTCGGCGTCCTGGCCATGGCTCAAACGCAATTGGGGTTCATCCGCCAGCAAGGCGGCGTCGCCCGTGGCCAGCGGGGTGCCGTTGACCTGGAGTTGGCCGCGCAGCACCTGCACGTAGGCCTTGCGCGCCGGCTCCAGCGCCAGTTCGGCGGTCTGCGCGCCATCGAACAGGCCGGCAAAGAGCCGGGCATCGGCGTGCAGGGTGACCGAACCGTCGGCGCCATCCGGCGAGGCGACCAGGCGCAGGCGGCCCTGCTTGTCACTGGTGGCAAAGGTTTTTTGCTCGTAGCTGGGTTCGATGCCGGTCACGTTGGGTTCGATCCAGATTTGCAGGAAATGGGTGATGTCGTTGGGCGCGTGGTTGAACTCGCTGTGCTGCACGCCGCGGCCGGCGCTCATGCGCTGCACGTCGCCCGGCGGGATGCCCTTCACGTTGCCCATGCTGTCCTTGTGGGCGAGCGCGCCAGACAGCACGTAGCTGATGATTTCCATGTCGCGATGGCCGTGGGTGCCAAAGCCGGTGCCGGGTGCGATCCGATCTTCATTGACCACACGCAAATTGCCCCAGCCCATGTGCTGCGGGTCAAAGTAGCCGGCAAACGAAAAACTGTGGAACGACTTAAGCCAGCCGTGGTCTGCGTAGCCCCGGTCGCCTGAATGGCGGACTGTCAACATGGCACTTCTCCTGAAACAGCCCAGACTGTACGGCTGCCGACGGGCGTTGTCGTGCAGGCATTTTGATGGCATCATTCAAATAATTTGAATCAAACAATGGCCAACATGCAAAACGCCCGCGATGTCCTCACACCCGACGCCCTCGGCATGCTGCAGGCCATTGCCAGGGCCGGCAGCTTTGCCGGGGCGGCCCGAGCGCTGGGCATGGTGCCCAGCGCCCTGACTTACCGGGTGCGACAGATCGAGGACGCGCTGGACGTGCTGCTGTACGACCGCAGCTCGCGCCAGGCCCGGCTGACCGAGGCCGGCGCCGAACTGTTGCGCGAGGGCAGCCGGCTGTTGGCCGATCTGGAGGCGGTGGCCAACCGGGTCAAGCGCGTAGCGACCGGCTGGGAGCCGCAGCTGACGATTGCAGTGGACAGCATCATTGCCAAGGCGACCGTGATGGAACTCTGCGCGCGCTTTCTGGCGCTGCAGCCGCCCACCCGCATCAAGCTGCGCGATGAGACCCTGTCGGGCACGCTGGAGGCGCTGACCTCGGGCCAGGCCGACCTTGCGATCGGCGTAGCGCAGGTGCATCTGCAAGACGGCCTGGCCGGCCAGCCACTGGGCGAGGTCAGCTTTGTCTACGCGGTGGCACCGCACCACCCGCTGGCGGCGGCGACTGCGCCGCTGACCGACGACGACGTGCGCCAGCACCGGGCGGTGGCGGTGGCCGACACCATCACCCGTGGCGGCGGCCTGTCGATCGGGCTGCTGGGCGGGCAGGACGTGTTCACCGTGGCCACGATGCAGGCCAAGCTCGACGCCCAACTGCGCGGTCTGGGCAGCGGCTTTGTGCCGGAGAGCATGGCTCGGCCCTACATCGAGTCCGGCCGGCTGGTGGTCAAGCCGATGGCGCGGCCGCAACGCGTGGTGCCGGTGCATTACGCCTGGCGCCGAACCCCTCAGGAGGGCCAGGGCCGGGCACTGCAGTGGTGGCTGGCTCAGTTGGCGCAGCCGGCCACCCGTGCTGCTTTGCTGGCGCGACACCAAGGCGTGTAAAGTGCATGCAACACCACAACATCAGGAGATCTCCGCTATGACCCTATCCGCCCCCAAGCACCTGGCTGTGATTGGCGCCGGCATGGCCGGCATCGCCTGCGCCCGCACGCTGGTGCAGGCCGGCCACTCGGTGCAGCTGTTTGAAAAAAGCCGGGGCGTCGGTGGCCGCATGGCAACGCGCAGCAGCCCGTTTGGCAGCTTTGACCACGGCGCCCAGTATTTCACCCAGCGCGACCCGCGCTTTACCCAGGCGCTGGCCACGGTGCCTGGCCTGTGCAAGCCCTGGAGCGCCAACACGGTGCGGGTGCTGGACGCGCAGGGCCGGGTGGCTGCAGCTGGCCTGCCCCCGCGCGATTCGCACTGGGTGCCGGTCCCCGGCATGAGCGCGCTGGTTCGGCAATGGGCCCAGCCGCTGCTGGCCCAACAGCAGCTGACGCTGCAGACGCGGGTGACCCGGCTGGAGCGCGACGCCCTGAATGCCGAGCGCTGGCAACTGCGCACCGAAGACTCGGATGGCGGGCAACACGTGTTTTCCGGCTTTGATGGCGTGTTGCTGGCCATGCCTGCCACGCAAACCCGCGATCTGCTGCAGGGCTCGGGCCTGGCCAAAGCC
>CAJAXU010000486.1 GCA_903948045.1 uncultured beta proteobacterium
ACACGTTGATGCCAGTCATCTCGCAAATCGCCTTGTACATCGGCACCAGTGCATAACCAAAGGCAAACATGCCAACCGTGATCACTACGAGTTTTCCCACCATCCTGATATTGGCGCGGTGCAGATTCATACTTTACTTGCCGAGCAAGATCATCTTGCCCATAAAGCCAATAAAGAACACCAGTGCGATCGAGGCCAGGATCAACCCGGTGCGTAAGTTGGATTTTTTTTGCTCAGGGGTCATGATGCAGGTGTCCGGCGTGCGGTCAACCGATGACCTTGTTGGCCGCAGCGTTCAAGCGGGGTGGTGTCTCGAAGGTGTGGAACGGCGCCGGCGAAGGCACTTCCCACTCTAGGCCTTCAGCGCCTTCCCATGGGCTTTGGGGGGCTTTTTCACCCTTACCCATCATGGTTGGCAGCACGATGAAGAAGAAGAAGTACACCTGCGCCAGACCGAAGGCGAAACCACCGACCGAGGCCAGCGCATTGAAGTCGGCAAACTGCATCGGGTAATCAGCATAACGGCGCGGCATGCCGGCCAAACCCAGGAAGTGCATTGGGAAGAACGTCACGTTGAAAGCGATCAGCGACCACCAGAAGTGGATCTTGCCGCGCGTTTCGTTGTACATCACGCCGGTCCACTTCGGGCTCCAGTAATAGTAGCCTGCAAACATGGCGTACAGCGAACCCGCCACGAGCACATAGTGGAAGTGAGCCACCACGTAGTAGGTGTCTTGCAACTGAATGTCGATGGGTGCCATGGCCAGAATCAGACCGGTGAAGCCGCCCATGGTGAACACAAAAATGAAGCCGACGGCAAACAACATCGGCGTCTCGAAGGTCATCGAACCTTGCCACATGGTGGCAATCCAGTTGAAGATCTTCACTGCAGTGGGCACCGCGATCAGCATGGTGGCGTACATGAAGAACAGCTGGCCAGTCACCGGCATGCCAGTGGTGAACATGTGGTGCGCCCAGACGATGAAGGACAGGATCGCGATGCTCGAGGTGGCATAGACCATAGAGGCGTAGCCGAACAGCTTCTTGCGCGAAAAGGCGGGCACGATCTGGCTGATGATGCCGAAAGCCGGCAAGATCATGATGTAGACCTCGGGGTGGCCGAAGAACCAGAAGATATGCTGGTACATCACGGGATCACCGCCACCAGCTGGGTTGAAGAAGCTGGTGCCAAAGTGGCGGTCGGTCAGCGTCATGGTGATGGCGCCCGCCAGCACTGGCATCACGGCAATCAGCAGGTAGGCTGTGATGAGCCAGGTCCAGGAAAACATCGGCATTTTCATCAACGTCATGCCCGGGGCACGCATGTTGAGGATGGTGACGATGATGTTGATTGACCCCATGATGGACGAGGCACCCAACACGTGCATGGCAAAGATGCCGGCGTCCATGCTCGGGCCCATCTGCAGTGTCAGCGGGGCATACAAGGTCCAGCCGGCTGCCGGCGCACCGCCAGGCATGAAAAACGAGCCGATCAGGGTCAGGCCGGCTGGGATCATGAGCCAGAACGAGAAGTTGTTCATGCGGGCAAAGGCCATGTCGGCGGCGCCGATCTGCAACGGAATCATCCAGTTGGCAAAGCCGACGAAGCCCGGCATGATGGCGCCGAACACCATGATCAGGCCGTGCATGGTGGTGAGTTGGTTGAACAACTCCGGATTGACCAGCTGCAAGCCGGGCTGAAACAGTTCGGCCCGTATCAGCAGTGCCAGCACACCGCCCACGATCAGCATGGTGAAGCTGAACAGCAGATAGAGCGTACCGATATCTTTATGGTTAGTGGCATACACCCAACGACGCCACCCGCTTGGGGCGTGGTCGTGGTGGTCGTCATGGGCGTGATCGTGGTGGTCTAGAACGGCACTCATGCTGTTTTCCTTGTCAATACTTAAATCTGGGGCGTCGGTCTATTTGCGCGCTGCGGTCACGTCGGCTGGCTGCACCAGCTGGCCGGTCTTGTTAGACCAGCTGTTCTTGGTGAACGTGATCACGGCAGCGATTTCGGTATCGCTGAGCTGCTTCCATGCGGGCATGGCACCGTTGTTTTGGCCGTTAAGCAGAATAGCGATCTGCTTGGACTTGTCGGCATCCAACACCACGGCGGCACCGTCCAGCGCCTTGATTGGGCCGGCACCCTTGCCGCTGGCCTGGTGGCAGGCGGCGCAATTGGCTGCATACACTTTTTCGCCGCGCTGGGTGATCTCTTCCGCCGTCCAGACCTTGGTCGGATCATCCGCCTTGGCAGCAAGCTTTTTCTTCTCGCCAGCCACCCAGGCCGAGTAGTCTTCGGCCGACACCACTTTCACGTGGATCGGCATATAGGCGTGCTCCTTGCCGCACAGCTCTACGCACTGACCGTGGTAATCGCCAATTTTTTCCGCACGGAACCAGGTGTCACGCACGAAACCGGGAATGGCATCCTGCTTGATGCCGAAGGACGGCACCATGAAGCCGTGAATCACGTCGTTGGCAGTGGTGATGATGCGCACTTTTTTGTTGACGGGGACCACCATGGGGTTGTCGACCTTGAGCAAGTAGTCGTCCATGACCACCCCCGGCTTGGGGCCGCCATTGTTGGACAGCTCACGCTGGCTCGAGTCGAGTGCCGAGATGAAGCCGATACCCTCGCCCTCGCCCTTGATGTAGTCATAGCCCCATTTCCACTGCATGCCCGTGGCTTTGATGGTCAGATCCGCATTGGTGGTGTCCTTCATGGCCACCACCACCTTGGTTGCGGGCAGGGCCATCAGGATCACGATGATGAAGGGCACGATAGTCCAGATGATCTCAACCGTGACCGACTCATGGAAGTTGGCCGCCTTGTGACCGACCGACTTGCGGTGTTTCCAGATCGAATAAAACATGACCGCGAACACCGCGAGAAAAATCACGGTACACAAGATCAACATGAACCAGTGCAACCAGGCCTGCTCTTCGGCGATTTTGGTTACGGCGGGGTGCAGATTGAGCTGCCGCACTGCCGGCCCACCAGGCAGATCATTCACCGCGTGGGCCGTTGTCAATGCGACTGAACCCGCCCAGGCACTTGCGGTCAACAGCGCAGCGCCCGCCTTGTTGGAAATGCTTTTCATCATGTTCACTTCTTCTTTGCCTTAAATTAACCTGTAAAGACGCGCCTCGGGGCCCGTACTCATGCGTCGCGCAACGCCATTCGTATTTCCCTAGCCAGGAGCGGGCGAAGCTCTGGCCGGACATACCGACCCACCTGGATCGATTGACCCTGAGCCGACACCTCGATCAACGAGCTGTCGCCCCGTTTTGGCTCTACCCTAACCCATTCGCGGCGAAATGACATTCGCTGCAGCTTACCAGCCTGCTCCAGCTCAACCACCAGATGCCGGTCTCTCAAAGAAATGCGTTCTCGGTCAGCCGCGTGGCGTGCGTAGACCAAAAAGCCGACGCCCACTGCCAGCAGCTCCAACCAAGCGAACGGCATGACCAACACGGCACCCTGCAACCAAAACGCGGACGCGATACCCAAGGAGACGACGCAGAGCGACAGGTAAAACCACCCCAATTGGGCTGGCGTAACCGCGCAGTTTCGGCGCAAAAACCAGTCAATATCCTGGCCGCTTACCGTCGCAAAGCGAAATACCGTATTTGACACTGGACAACCCGCTCAATCCCTTTTCACGCCAGTCAGCCGTGCTGCAAGCCTGATTTCTTACTGTTTGAATCTGGATTGATTGTAGCCGACGGCTTTTATTACCTCCGGCTCACAGGGGCTGTTGATTACAGGCTACGCTGACGGTTTTTGGCCTGTCGCAGGCTGTCTTTCATTTGAGCCAATGTCAGCACTGTCTCAGAGCTGAGCGCCATGCGGGGCAAAGGCTTGAAAGCGTGACCGTAGATCACTTCAAACTCGAGCTCCAGCGGCCCCTGCGACAGCGTGGCCAACAATTGCTGATGCCACTGGCGGCCCCGCAGTCTGGCAAATCGCTCCGAATGCAGGTTGCGGCCCAAGCCGCGCAGCTCTTCCAACATGCGCTCGGGGGTCTGAAAGCTGAGGGTGATGCGCTCCATGTCCATGACTGGTTCTGCAAAACCCGCTGCCACCAGCATGTCACCCCAATCGTGCATGTCAGTGAATTCGTGTGACGGGGCTGGCCAGCCCAAGCGCCGGTAGTGCTCGTGCAGCCGCGCCAGCGTGTCAGGACCCAGGCAGGAAAACATGAGGAAACCGCCCGTGGCCAGGGCTTGGTGCCACTGCGACATCAAGTCTTGTGGGTCAGCCGCCATGTGCAGGGCCATGTTGGCCCACAGCATCTGGACCGATGCCGCAGCCGGTGGCTGAAACCGGGCTGGTGCTCCGACCCAGCGCGCGGGGTTCCACCACGGCTTGGTCAATTGGTCGTTGGCATAGGCGTCATGGGATGGGGTCAGCTCGGACACCACGCAGCCCGACTCGGGGTACCGACGGGACAGCAGGTCATGCGCCTGCAGCCCACCGGTCACAGGCTGCCAATGCGCCCAGATTTGCGGCTTGAGCTTGATCCAGGCCAATCGCTCCTCCATCCGCCGTGCAACCTCTTCGTGCAACCAGGGGGAGGGACCTGGTCTGCGGGAGGCCCAACGTTGGGCGGCCTGGGGATCAATGGTGGGGGGGCGCTGGGTCGACATGGCAGGTGGGTTCAGCCGGAGTATATTGACCCCCATGGTGGCAGGCCTGTTCAAGGGATTCTCGGCGCGGCTGCCCAGCCAGTGCCTGGTTTGTCACGCTTGGCCGGCGCAGGCCATCTGCGAACGTTGCGTTGGCCAATTTGCACAGCCTGTTGCGCGCTGCCGGACCTGTGCGCTGGCGGTGCCGCCCGGCATTGAGCAGTGCGGCAACTGCATGCGCCAGCACCCAGCACTGGATGCCTGTTTCGCCGCAGTCGCCTATGCCTACCCCTGGTCGGGGCTGGTGCTCGACTTCAAGTTCCACGCACAGCCGGGACTGGCTGCCGCCTTAGCGTTACTCCTGCGCAGCGCGCCGTGGGTCGAGCCTGCGCTGGATGGCGCAGACCTGGTGCTGCCAATGCCACTGTCACGCGAGCGGCTGCGAGCACGCGGCTTTAACCAGGCACTGCTGCTGGCGCGACAGCTCGCGCCTGACAAGGCCGACAGCCAATTGCTGCTGCGCCTGCGCGACACCCCGGCGCAACACACACTTGGGCGGACCGAGCGATTGACCAGCTTGGCGGGCGCCTTTGCCGTGGACCCACTGGGGTTCGACCGGCTTCGCGACGCCCGTGTGGTGCTGGTAGACGACGTCATGACCAGCGGGGCCTCACTTTTTACCGCTGCGCAGACCCTACGGCAGGCCGGCGCCGTCCACATCACAGGCCTTGTGATCGCGCGCACGCCAAACGATTGAGCGCCGGCGACAATTCAGGCTATGTTTCAAATTGTTCTGGTTGAGCCCGAAATCCCACCCAACACGGGCAACATCATTCGACTGGCGGCGAATACAGGCAGCACCCTTCACTTGGTAGAGCCGCTCGGCTTTTCCATGGATGACCGCCAATTGCGTCGAGCCGGGCTGGATTACCACGAGTACGCTCAGATTCATCAGCACGCCAGTTGGGACGCCTTTCTGGCGACGGCTAACCCAGCACCAAACCGCCTGTTTGGCCTGACCACCAAGGCTCAGCGGACCGTGCATGAACACCGATTTGAACCCGGCGACTGGCTGGTGTTCGGCGCCGAAACACGTGGCCTGAGCGACGCCGTGCGGCAATCACTGGGCGCAGCGCAATGCCTGCGGCTCCCCATGGTGCCCGGTCAGCGCAGTCTTAACTTGTCAAACGCCGTGGCGGTGACAGTGTTCGAGGCTTGGCGACAGCAAGGCTTTGCGGTAACTGCCCGATCCGATCTCCCACATCAAGGATAGCGTCGGGCGATGGATTCGGCCACGCACACGGGCTTGGCGGCGCCCTCTCGCTCCACAGACACGGACCAGACCATCTGAAAACCGTTTTGCTCGATGGGCTCGCTCGAGAGCAGGGTCAAGCGCGCCCGCAAGCGACTGCCGACCGGGACCGGCGCCGTGAAGCGCACACGGTTCAAGCCGTAGTTCACGCCCATACGGGTCTCCAGCACACACAGAGCCGAATCAAAAAACGCAGGGATCAGTGACAGCGTCAGTAACCCGTGGGCGATGGTGCTGCCGAAGGGCCCTTGGCGGGCACGCTCCTCATCGACATGGATCCACTGTCGGTCGCCGGTGGCTTGGGCAAACTGGTCGATCCGCTCTTGAGTGATGCTGATCCAGTCGCTCACCGCCACCTCCTGCCCGACCAGGGCAGAGAGTTCAGTCAAGGTTTGAAAGGTTTTCATGGCGCGACTGTAGCAAGCGCTGGACTGCCAGCCGTGTCAAAGGGGCGACAAGGCGATCCGGTCAGCGATCGAGCCAATCGCAGATAGGCTGCCACTGCGCCAGGTCTTTGACAACCCGTTGCGGCGCAAGGTCAAACAGGGTCAGCCCGCGAGCAGCAAGGTGAACATAGTTTTGTGTATCGCGCAGCGGACCGAGGACCGGGATCCCCAAAGTTGCGACAAATGCCTGCAAATTGTCAGCAGCAATGGTGCGCTCATCGACCCGCATACCGACCAGCGCGATCTGCAGACGGTCATGGTGCCGATGCTGCTGCAATTGGTCAAGGAATGCACGGGTGGCAAAAATATCGAACACACTTGGCTGAAGAGGCACCACCACCTTGTCAGCCATTTTGAACACGTCCTTGAAGTCACGGCCATCAAAGCCGGCGGGCGTGTCCAGCACCGCCCGATCGCTCCCTTTGGGCGGTTTGACAATCCGGTCGGCGTTGATATCCCAGCCGCCTATGGGCCGAGCGGCCGGCGAACGCAGGCTAAGCCACAAGCGCGATGACTGCTGGCGGTCGATATCACCCAGCACCACGGAATGCCCCTTTGACGCGTAATAGCCGGCAATGTGGGTCGCCATGGTAGATTTGCCAACCCCGCCCTTTGGATTAGCCACCACAATCACTGACATAACAGACCTCCTCAATTCAAGTTGCGCGCTATGGTAGCGCCTTGACCAAGGGTGGTTAGTGCCAAGCGTCCCAGACCAGCTTGATTCCGGTCAGGAACATGCCCGTGTAAACCAACCGATAGAACAGCTGAGGGCGGATACGCCGCGCCAGCCGCACGCCGACCAGCACACCCACGGGCGCCAAGGGTAACAACACCAGTGAGGTCGCCAGGTTGCGCATATCGAGCAGGCCCAGCCACGCGTAAGGCAGCCACTTGGACAGGTTGATGAAGAAAAAGAAAAAAGCCATGGTGGCGGCAAACCGGATCGGCGGCAAGCGCAGCGGGATCATGTAGGCATTGATCGGCGGTCCGCCGGCATGAGCGATAAAACTCGTGAAGCCCGAAGTGGTCGTCAGGATGGCGCCCAGCCAACGCGGTGGCGGCACGCTGTCCGGCCGCGGCGGAAACAGCAGGCGCTGCGCCAGGAACAGCAGGGTGAACACCCCCACCACCCCTGCCACGGTGCGCACATCGAGCGATTTGAACAAAAGCGCGCCAATCACGATGCCAAGTAGGCCGAATGGCAATAGAAAACGCAGCAGGCGCAGGTCCAGGTCTTTACGAAAGGCGGCCATGCCCATCACATCCATGACCAGCAGCACCGGCATCAGAATCGCTGCCGCCTGCGGCACCGTAACCGCCAGCGCCATCATGGGCACCGCGAGCGAACCAAACCCGGCGCCAAAGCCACTTTTGCTGACCCCCAGCAACAACACGGCGGGAATGGTGACCGCATAAAAATAGGGGTCAGCAATCAGTGGGAAAGGCATAGTGATCGACGGGCTCCGGAATAGGGTCAGCGCAACTGGCAGACCATGTGAACTTTGGCGTACAGGCGGCCGTCCACCTTGACCGCCTGCGGCATGACGCCCCAGACGGAAAATCCGCAGCGCTCGTAAATAGCCTGGGCCTTGGGGTTGCCTTCAGTGACCGTCAGGTCCAGCTGCTCCAGCTCAGACATCGCCCGGGCACGCTCCAACAGCGCCTGCACCAAGGCCAGACCAAGGCCCTGCTGGCTCGCCTGCGGCGTCACGTAAAGCCCCACCAGCGTGGCGTTATGACGTTCTTTGGCCCGGTAGCGCCCCTGCAAACCGACCATGCCCAAAAGCACGCTGCCGAGCCAGGCGCCGAGAAAGACATCGTGCGGTCGCTGCGCATCTGGGCTGAGCCGTTGCTGAGACCAGCTCAGCGGGCGCTCGGCCTCCTCAGCCGCGCTTGAGGTAAAAGCTGCCGGATGTTCGGCGAAGGCCCGTAAACGCAAGGCCTGGTAAGCGATCGCATCATTGGCCAGCAAAGGCCGGATGCCCGGTACGAACGGGGTGGACATGGGCGTCAAAGGCTAGGAGGTGATCGTGGCGGAGAGAAGAGCAGAGGCGATTGTCGCCGCTCGTCCACTGAACGCTGCGCCCGCCGGCAATTAGCGACAATCACTGCCATCATGTTTTCCCCCTCCCAAGCCGATGTCCGTCAGTTTTTCTGTTCGGTCTATGCCAAAACCCTGGCCCAACAACCGCTCGAAGCGATTGAAACGATCGCCAGCCTGTGGATCGAAGAGCACCCCGAGTACCACGCCGAGCTGGCTGATGTGCAAGCCGCCCTGGCGGGCATGCAAGAGACCCAAGACGGACGTGACAACCCATTCCTGCATTTGTCCATGCATCTGTCAATCAGCGAACAGTGCAGCATCGACCAGCCGCGCGGCATCCGGCAGGCGCTTGAATTGCTGACGCACCGACGAGACTCCCTGCACTTGGCTCACCATGAAGCGATGGATTGCCTGGGGCAGATGATCTGGGAAAGCCAACGCGCTGGCCGACCACCCGATGGGGCGGCCTATATCGCCTGCGTCCAGCAGCAGGCCACCCGAGATTAACCATGACAAAAATTGATAACGGCGTTACGCTGGAATCCCGGCTACGGATCGAACTGGCCGCTGCTTTTCGCTGGGCCGCGCGACTGGGTTTGCATGAATCCATCGCCAACCATTTCAGCGTGGCGCTGTCGGGCGACGGCCGGCAATTCTTGCTCAACCCGGTCGGGCGGCACTTCTCACGTCTGCGCGCCAGCGAATTGCTGCGGCTAGATATCGATCAGCCAGCCAGCTACAGCGGGCCCCAGGCGCCCGACCCGACGGCCTGGCATTTGCACGCCGAACTGCACCAGCGTTTGCCACAGGCGCGCTGCATTCTGCACACCCATATGCGCTATGCCACCGCACTGGCCTGCTTGCAAGATTTTGAATTTCTGATGCTGGACCAGAACGCCTGCCGTTTTCACCAACGCATCGCCTATGACCGGGATTACGCCGGCATGGCGCTGGCAGCGGCCGAAGGCGCACGCGTCGCAGCCCTACTGGAGCGTGGCAAAAGCGTGCTGTTCATGGGCAACCACGGGGTGATGGTGGTTGGCGCAACGGTGGCGCAGGCCTTTGACGAGCTGTACTACCTGGAAAAAGCGGCCGAACTGCAGGTGCTGGCTTTGTCTACCGGAAGACCGCTGTCCCTTATTTCGGATGAGGTGGCCGCCATCACCTGCGCGCAATGGCAGGCTTACCCGACCCGTTTCTCAGAATTGCACCTGAAAGAGCTCATGGCCATCTTGGACGTGGAAGCGCCCAGCTACAAGACCTGAGTGCCCCGGATTCAGCGGAATTTGCCCTGCGGCACGGTTTTGAGTTCGCCCGGCAGGGCGCTGAGATAGCCCGCCAGTTCCTTCAGCTCAGCGTTGGAGTACTGCTTGGCCACACCGCCCATGATGCCATTGGCACGCCCGACTTTGGTATTGTTGTCCGTTTTGTAGGACTTGAGCGCCACAAACAGGTAGTCGGCGTATTGACCTGCAATTTTGGGGTAGCTGGGGTCAATCGGCTTGTTGAAATTGTCGCCATGGCAGGACACACACGCCCCTTTTTTGACCAACTCGGCCACTTTGGCCGAGCCATCGGGCGCCTTGGCCGGCACCATAGCTCCGTCCACCTTGCCGTGGGACTCGTAGTAAGCGGCCAGATCGGCCATGTCCTGATCACTCAGGTTGTCGGCAATGCCACGCATGGTCGGGTGCTTGCGATCGCCCTTTTTGTAGGCGCTCAGCGCCGACACGATGTACTTGGCGCCCTGCCCGGAGATCTTGGGCACCTTGTAAATCTCAGGAAAGCTGGCTTGATACCCTTGGATGCCGTGACAGCCAACACACATCGCAATTTTTTTCTCGCCTGCCTTCGCATCACCCTTGACCTCCTGGGCATGAGCTGAGGAGACCGTCGCACAAGCGACAAGCAGGACGGACAGCAAGGACAGGAATTTATTCATTTTGGGAGGACAATCAACCGGTGTTTGAGACAAAACAGCAATTCATTATATCGGTCACCAACCCCTGAATTTGGCGCCTCACGCCATGCAAGCCCCCACCATGAAATTCCAAGGAACTCCCAACTACGTCGCCACCCAGGATCTGATGCTGTCCGTCAACGCGGCCATCACACTCCAACGCCCGCTGCTGGTCAAGGGTGAGCCGGGTACTGGCAAGACCATGTTGGCTGAAGAGGTGGCCGGCGCGCTGAAGATGCCACTGCTGCAGTGGCACATCAAATCCACCACCAAGGCGCAGCAGGGACTATACGAATATGACGCGGTAAGCCGGCTGCGGGACTCGCAACTGGCCGATCTGGACGGTGGCGAGCGAGTCAAGGACATCCACAACTACATCCTCAAGGGAGTGCTCTGGCAGGCCTTCACGGCGGACGAGCCGGTCGCGCTGCTGATTGATGAGATCGACAAGGCAGACATCGAGTTTCCTAACGACCTGTTGCGGGAAATCGACCGCATGGAGTTCTACTGCTATGAAACCCGCCAATTGATCCGCGCCAAGAATCGGCCTCTGGTTTTTATCACCTCGAACAACGAGAAAGAACTACCGGACGCCTTTTTGCGCCGATGTTTTTTCCATTACATCAAGTTCCCGGACGCCACCACCATGCAAAGCATTGTGGACGTGCATTTCCCCAACCTCAAGAAGGAACTGTTGGGCGCTGCCATGAAGACGTTTTATGACGTGCGCAACCTGCCCGGCCTGAAAAAGAAACCCTCGACCAGTGAGTTGCTGGACTGGCTCAAACTGTTGCTGGCTGAAGACATTCCGCTTGAAGCTTTACAAACCAAGGATGACAAAGTCGCAGTGCCGCCCCTGGTCGGCGCCCTGCTGAAAAACGAGCAAGACGTGACCTTGTTTGAAAAACTGGTGTTCATGCAACGCCATAACCGCTGAGAACCGCATCGTGAACCCCTTGCTCATTGAAGGCCTGTCAGATGCCGTGGGCTTTGTTGGCGGGGCACTCGCTGCGTTCTGGCTCGCCAAGCTGCTTGGCTTCGACCTGATGACCCCGGGCTATGGCAATGAAAGTCTGGTCGCCATTGTGGCAGTGGGTTTGGGCGGCGGGGCCGGTCTGCAACTGGCGCGCCGTTGGCGTCGTGCGCTCAAGCAAAAAGGAAAATAGACATGTTTTTGTGCCAGCCAGTCACCCTGACCGGTAAGCATGCAACGCTGGTGCCGCTGGTGGAAGGGCACCACGACGACTTGGTCGAGGCCACGCAGGACGGCGAGCTCTGGCGCCTGTGGTACACCGCGATTCCCACCCCGCAAGGCATGGCAGCCGAGATCCGGCGACGCCTCGGTCTGCAGGAGATGGGCAACATGCTGGCCTTCGCCGTGGTGGAGAATGCCAGCGGTAAAGCGGTGGGCATGACCACTTACATGAACATCGACAACAGCAACCGACGGGTGGAAATTGGCTCCACCTGGTACCGGAGGCGCGTGCAGCGCACGGTACTCAACACCGAATGTAAGCTGCTGCTTCTGCAGCATGCTTTCGAGCAACTGCAATGCATCGCCGTTGAATTCCGCACCCATTTCTTCAACCAGCAGAGCCGTGCCGGCATTGAGCGGTTGGGGGCTAAGCTCGATGGCGTGCTGCGCAGCCACCAGGTCAACCCGCACCCCGATGCCAAAGGCAGCTTGCGCGACACTTGCGTCTACAGCATCATTGCACCGGAGTGGCCCACGGTTCGGGCCCACCTGAGCCACCAGCTGAGCAAGCCGCGCGCGCCTCTGACCAGTGCCTGAGCAACGGGAAAGAGCACCATGTTGATCGATTTTTTCTACACCCTGCGTTCAGCCAAGTTGCCTGTGTCGGTCAGGGAGTTCCTGACCCTGCTCGAGGCACTGCAAAAAGGCGTGGTTGGACCCAACGCAACAGCGCTAGGCGACGCCGCGAGCACGGCTTACACCATCGACGATTTTTATTACCTCAGCCGCACCACACTGGTCAAGGACGAGAAAAATTACGACAAATTTGACCGTGCCTTTGGCAGCTATTTCAAAGGCGTCGAGGCCGTCGCCGACTTCACCCGCGACATCCCGCTGGAGTGGCTGCGCAAAAACCTCGAACTCAACCTGAGCCCGGAGGAACGCGCCAAAATTGAAAAAATGGGCTGGGACGAGCTCATGGAGACCCTCAAGAAACGCTTTGAAGAGCAGAAGGAGCGGCACGAGGGCGGCAGCAAGTGGATCGGCACAGGCGGCACCAGCCCATTCGGCGCCTTTGGGCAAAACCCGCAAGGGATCCGGATTGGGCAGGACAAAAGCCGTAACAAGAGTGCGGTCAAGGTGTGGGATCAACGCGCCTACAAGGACTACGACGACACCCAGGAACTGGGCACACGCAACATCAAGGTAGCGCTGCGCCGGCTGAGAAAGTTTGCCCGAGAAGGCCACGAGGAAGAGCTGGACCTGGACGACACCATCCGCTCCACCGCAGCCAATGCCGGTTACCTGGACATCAAAATGGTGCCCGAGCGCCACAACAATGTCAAAGTGCTGCTGCTGATGGATGTGGGCGGAACCATGGACGAGCACATTACGCGGGTGGAGGAGCTGTTTTCTGCCAGCAGGACCGAGTTCAAGCACCTGGAGTTCTATTACTTCCACAATTGTGTCTACGACTACATGTGGAAAAACAACCGCCGCCGTTTCAGCGAAAAGTTCCCGACGCTGGACATCATTCGCAAGTACAACAAAGATTACAAGCTGATTTTTGTTGGCGATGCGACCATGAGCCCCTACGAGATCCTGCAGCCGGGCGGCAGTGTCGAGTACAACAACGAAGAAGCCGGCGTCGAGTGGCTGCAGCGGCTGACCAAGGCCTTCCCCAAATTTGCCTGGATCAACCCGGAACCGCAAGGCGTCTGGCAATACCGGCAAAGCATCAGTGTGGTTCAGCAAATCATGAACCAGCGCATGTACCCACTGACACTGCGCGGCCTGGAAGAGGCGATGCGCCTGTTGACCAAATGACCTTCCTGGGCTGAGCCAGATCGCGATCGGCAGGTCTGTGGGCTGTCAGAATACTCGGATGATCAGACCATGGCGTTTCCTTTTTTTGCAGAACCTGCTGGGGCTGGCCCTGCTGGCGGCACTACCAGCCTCGTGCTTGGCGCAGGCCGCTGTGGCCGGGGGCGCACCAAGCAGCGAAGCACCTGCCGCCTTTGAAATCGAGATCAGCGTCCCAGCAGAATTGACCGAGTTATTGACACGCCACCTGGAGTTACTGCGCTACCGCGCGCTGACCGATCTGGGTGATGCGGAGCTGCTGCGACTGCTGACGGCTGCCGAAGCCGACACCCGCAAGCTCGCCGCCACACTGGGCTACTTCGCGCCAACGGTCGGGCTCGAACGCGTGGCCACGCCGCCGGGCGAGATACGCCGGATCAAGCTCAATGTGACGCCAGGCCCGGCCACCCGGGTCACCGAGGTGCAGATCGGTTTCCGCGGTGCAATCCGCGACGACCCGGCAGCGGCAGCGCAGCGGCGACAAATTGAAAATGATTGGCGCTTGCGCAGTGGTGCGCGCTTTACCCAGGCCGCTTGGGACGCCGCCAAATTGCAGGCGATTCGACAACTCACCACCCAACGCTATCCGGCCGGCCGGCTGAGCGAGAGTCTGGCTGATATCGACGCTGAAACTGGCAGCGCCCGGCTGTCAATCGCGCTCGACTCGGGGCCAGCATTCCAGTTCGGCACGCTGCGGTTTGAAGGTCTGCAGCGGCATGAGGCCGACATGGTGACTCGCATGGCCAATCTTGAAGCGGGCAGTGAGTACAGCCTGAGCAAGCTCATGGAAGCACAGCAGCGGCTCGCCGACAGTGGCTATTTCGATTCGGTATTTTTGTCTCTCGACACCACGGGTGACCCGGGCGCAGCCCCGGTGCGGGTCCAGGTGCGTGAATCACAGCTGCAGAAACTGGTGCTGGGCATCGGTGCCAGCACGGACGGTGGCGCCAGGCTCTCGGCTGAACACACCCACCACCAGATGCCGGGCCTCGACTGGCGGGCTGTATCCAAGTTGTCACTGGATCGGGAGACCCGCTCCATTGGCAGCGACCTGACCTCGCCACCCGACGACCAACAAACGCGTTGGGTCATCGGCGCGCTGCTGCAAACCCAGCACGCCGGCAGTTTTGACGCCAACAGCCAGCGGCTGCGCTTCGGTCGCAGCCAAATCGGCGAACGTATCGACCGGAACTATTTTTTGCAATATGACCGTGCCGACACCATCAACAGCGATGACACCGCGCCGGTCATTGCGCAATCACTGAGCGTGAACTACGCGTTTGCGGTCCGGAATTTCGTCGGCCTGCCCCTGCCCGCGAGTGGCTGGGGACTGGGCGTTGAACTGGGCGGTGGCAGCACGCTGGGCAGTGAACGCCAACCCTTTGCCCGGGTGCTGGCACGCGCTATGGCGATCCTGCCACTTAGCGGTCCAGACGGCGGCGGGCTGGACGGTGCACGCCTGTCCCTGCGTGCGGAAGGCGGTGCCCTGCTGGCCGACGCCAATGCCACGCTGCCCAGCACCCAGCTGTTCTTGGCCGGCGGGGACAAAAGCGTGCGCGGCTACGGGTATCGCGACATTGGCGTGACGCGCACCGACGGCCAAACCGCTGCCGGACGATATTTGGCGCTCGGTAGTGTGGAATGGCAGCGACCCATCACCGTGCGGGGCAGCGCCGTCGAATGGGAGGCGGCGGTGTTTGTCGACGCCGGCGCTGTTGCCGATACCCCGGACGCGCTGCAAGTCAAATTGGGCAGCGGCGTCGGTCTGCGCTGGAAAAGCCCGGTCGGGCCGCTGCAACTGGACTTGGCCTATGGCCATGCGGTACAAAGCTGGCGCTTGCACCTCAACGTTGGGTTCGCTTTCTGATGAAACTGCTGCGCCTGGTGTGGGCGGTGGTGGCCACCTTCATCATGGCCCTGCTGGCTTTGGCAGCGACGGCGTGGGTCTGGAGCGGCACAGCAACCTCGCTCGCTACTGCCCTTTCGCTGGCCCTGCCTTACCTGCCTGCTGGTCAGACACTGGCGGTGGATAAGGTCAGCGGCTCGCTGCGCGAAGGGGGTCAGATCGGAACAATGCGTTGGCAAGGCGAGGGCTTGAAGATCGAGGCGACCGACCTGCGCGTCGGCTGGGCCTGGCAAGCCCTGCTCCAGGGCGAGCTGCGCTTGAGCCAACTCACGATGCGGCAGTTGCGCGTAGAAACCCCGCGCGCGGCGGATCAGCCCAGCCCGCCGCCCGAACTGCCACTGCCACTGCGTGTGGACGCAGCCTTTTCGGTGGCGCAACTGGACTGGATGGGCACAGTACCGCTGCAGCTGCGAGAGCTTTCTGGACACTATGTTTTTGATAGCAACAAACACAGACTGGACAAGGGCCAGGTCCGGATTTCTTCTGGAAACTACCAACTGCAGGGCGAGCTGCAGGCGCGCGCCCCGATGGCGCTCTCGTTGGCTGTGTCTGGCACCGTGCCAACGCGCATCCCCAATAGCCAGCGCAGCCTGACCTTACAGGCAGAAGCCCAACTCAAAGGCAGTCTGGCGGGACCCAAGGCCGAGCTGACGCTGCAAGCACGCCTGCAGCCGGCGCTGTCGGCGCAGCAGCCGGAGCGGTCGTCTGCGAATCGCGTCAATGCCCAAGTCGAAGCGCGCCTGCAGCCCTGGCAACCCCAGCCAGTGCTGCAAGCCACGGCAAACTGGCAGGGGCTCGACCTGTCGGCGTTATGGCCACAGGCGCCGCAGACCCAGTCCAGTGGACGCGCGACGGTCACGCCCAGCGACGCCGGCTGGCGAGCCGATGTCAAGCTGGATAACCTGCGAACTGCAGCCATCGACCAGCAGGGCTTGCAGCTCGAAAAACTGGCGCTGATCGCGCTATACCGCGATGCGGGCTGGACCATTGAATCTCTGCTGGCCACAGGCGCTGGTGGTCAGCTCGAAGGCCGCGGCAGTTTCACGGCCCCAACAAGTCAGGCTGGCGCGGCACCCACGTGGCGGGGCACGGCGACGCTACGCGGCATCAACCCGCAGGCCCTGCATTCCCGGCTGGTCGCTGGCGCATTGGACGGCGACCTGACCCTGTCACAGTCGACTGCCGGCTTGGCCATTGACGCCGATCTGCAGGCGCGCCCAGGCAAAAGGCCGACCGCCAGCACCATCGGACAGATCAGCCAGCGTCTCAAAGCGCTGAGCTTTGAGGGCCTTTGGCTGGCGCCCGTGCTGCAATTGAGTCGACTCGATGTTCACACCGACGACGCCCGGCTGACAGGCCAAGGCCAGTTTGACACACAGTCGCAAGCCGCGCGCGGCCAAGTCCAGTTGACCCACCCTGGGGGCAGCGCCGCACTGGCGGGGACGCTGAGCAGCAATGCCGGGGGCGGTGAACTGAGCCTACGGTTGACAGATGCTGCCCTTGCAGCCCGATGGCTGGCGCGCTGGCCGGCGATGCCAACAAACATCCTGAACCTGCCCACCGCTGGCGAGCTGACGCTGGCGGGCCAATGGGCGGGCGGCTGGGACGCACTGGGCCGCGACCTGCAACTGACACTGGCCTTGCGTGTGCCACGCCTTGACCTTACCAGCACCGACACCGCAGCACCCAGCTGGCGCTTGCAGGACTGGCAAGCCGACCTGAGCGGTCCACTCAATGCACTGGCGCTGAGCGCACGCGGACGGGTTGAGCGCGGCGGACAACGCTTTGAGTTGCAAACCCGGGCCCGAGCTGCGCACCTGGACCCAGAGCACTGGCAATTGCAGCTGGACCAGACCACACTGGCGTTGCAGAGTCCAGCGCTACCTGGACGCTGGCTGTTGCAGACCAGCCAAGGCACCACGCTAGACTGGCGCCAAAGCAGCCAGACCGATACCCTGAGCCTGTCGGCCGGAAGCCTGCAGCTCACCGGACCAGCACCTGGTACCGCAAAGGTGGTGTGGCAGCCGGCGCGCTGGTCCCGGCCCCGCGCGCCAGCCCAGGCACCGGCTGACTGGCAAAGCGAAGGCCGCATCGAGGGACTGCCGCTGGCCTGGCTGGAACTGCTGGGCCAAACCCAGATCGCCAATCTGGGCCTGCGCGGCAACCTGCTGTTTGGCGGTGAGTGGGAGACGCGTGGCGGTGCCAGACCGCAAACCAGCGCCACCCTGACGCGCAGCAGCGGTGACCTGCAACTGCTGGCAGAAGAAGTCCCCTTTGGCACCCTGAGTGGCTTGGGCAACCTGAACGCTGGCGTGAAGGACGCCAGCGTGCGCCTGCTGATTGATGGCGAACTGCTCAAAACGCAATTGAACTGGGACAGTGAGCGCGCTGGGCAGGCGCAGGCCGCCATCGAGAGCCGGCTTCAGAACGGTCCCTCCGGCTGGAGCTGGCCGGATAACGCACCCCTGAGCGGCAGCCTGCGGGTCCAACTGCCGCCAGTGGGCGCCTGGTCGCTACTGGCGCCGCCCGGCTGGCGACTGCGTGGCACGCTCAATGCCGATGCCACCGTGTATGGGACCCGCGCAGCACCGCTGTGGCGTGGCCGATTCACGGCGCAGGATCTGGCGGTGCGGTCCGTGGCCGACGGCATTGACTTTAGCCAGGGTCAATTGCGGGTGCGGCTGGACGGACAAAGCCTGGACATTGAGGAATTTACCCTGCACGGGGCGCCACTGGCTGGCAGCAGCGGGGGCACGGTCACGGTCACCGGCAACGTTCGCTGGCCCTTGGCCGATGGTCCTGCCACCGCGCCCCTGTTGAGCCGATTGCGCATGGCATTGGTGGCCGAGGCGCGCGGCCTGCGCGTCAGTGCCCGGGTCGACCGGCGCCTGGTGGTGTCGGGCCAGCTGAAGGCCAATCTGGACGCCGATCAACTGGCCCTGCGTGGCACGCTCACGGCCGACCAAGCCTTGTTCATCTTGCCCGAGGACACTGCACCCCAGCTGGGTGACGATGTGCAGGTGCGCCGACCTGGCAAGTCGGCCGGGCCCGAGACACCAGCAAAAACTACCGCCAGCCTGCGGGTGCGGCCGGACGTGCTCCTCACCCTGGATCTGGGGCAGGATTTCCAGGTGCGCGGTCGCGGCCTGAGTACCCGAGTGGCTGGCAGCGTCACTTTGCGCAACGCCAGCGAACGCAGCCTGGCGCCCCTGTTACGTGGCGAATTGCGCACGGTACAGGGCAGCTACAAGGCCTACGGTCAACAGCTCGACATTGAAGCTGGCCTTCTGCGCTTCGCCGGTCCCTACGACAACCCGGCGCTCGACATTCTGGCCATTCGACCCAACCTGCAACAGCGTGTCGGCGTGCAGATCACCGGCACCGCCATCGCACCGGTGGTGCGGCTGTATGCCGAACCCGAACTGCCCGAGGCCGAAAAACTGGCCTGGCTGGTGCTCGGTCGCAGTGCCGGCACTGGCGGTGCCGAGGCAGCTGTGCTGCAGCAAGCCGCCCTGGCCCTGTTGGGCGGCAGCGGCCGCGGCCTGCCCGGCAGCCTGGGACAAGCGCTCGGTCTGGACGAGGTGACCATGCGGGGCAGCACCAGCAACGCCGATGGCACGGCCACTGGCGCATCAGTCACCCTGGGCAAGCGGCTGTCGCGCGATTTCTATGTGGCCTACGAACGCAGCTTGGCTGGCACGCTGGGCACGCTCTACATCTTCTTTGACTTGTCACGCCGCCTGACCCTACGGGCGCAGACCGGCGAACAAAGTGCAGTCGACCTGATCTTTACGCTGCGCTACGACTGAGGCCGGCTGGCACGCCCGTCAGGGCTTGCTTTTCTTCATCGCCGGCTTCACCTCCTGCCAAGCCTGATTAAAGCTATCCCACTGATGCGTACGCATGAACTGCCGGGTCTCCTCACGCACCTGCGCACGGGACAGGGTGCTGACAGCGCCCTTTGACGGTTTGCGAGGCACCCAGGCACTGGATTCATTGTCATAGCGGTTATTGCGCAGAAACTCATCCCGCTCGGCCTTCACCTGCTCACGGTTCTTGACGCCGGCAGGCGCTTCGAAGCCCGGCTTGAGCACCCAGTTGTCAGTCTCAACGTCATACCGGTGAGTCTTGATAAACTCATCGCGCTCCATCTTGACTTGCTCACGGGTCAGGGGCGCCTGAGGCGTAGCAGCCGTGGTTTGAGCATTCACCAAGGGAGAAGCCGCCAGGGCGATACCCAACAACAGCGGCACGGCCAGCAGGCGTTTCAGTGGGAAGGCCTTGGATGGCCTGAAGGCAGGGGTGTTCATAGTGGTCGTTCCACGAGTTAAAGGGACTGCAGTTTCCGAGCAGCCCAGCGTCGGTGTCTTGCTAAATCGCAGCCGCCATCACATTGATGGCATGGCCGATGCGGCGCTTGCGCCAGGGCATAGTGGTGGTCTACCGAACGGCGCCAACGGGTCAGGCAGGTACCCCTAGAATACCGACTCATTGCCGCCGTAGTTCAATGGATAGAACGAGCGCCTCCTAAGCGCTAGATATGGGTTCGATTCCCGTCGGGGGCGCCAGCCGCAGTCCGCTTAGCTGGCCGCAAGGGCAGTGTTAGCATGGACCCATGGTAAACAACCCGATGGATCCCACCCAGGACACGGCTGGATCGAGTCCGGCAAACCCCTCGTTTTCAGAGTCAGACCAGGTGTTTGAAAGCGCCGCCGAAATATTTCGCGTGATGTCTGCCCCGATGCGCCTCAAGATCATCAGCAGCTTGTGCCACGGCGAGAAAAACGTGGGCGAATTGTTGGGGGAAATCAACACCACACAGCCCAATATGTCCCAACATCTCAACACGCTGTACAAAGCCGGTGTGTTGGGCAAGCGACGCGATGGGGTCCAAATTTTTTACCGCATCGTGAACGACCGTGTGGTGAGCCTGTGCCGGGCCGTCTGCACCCAGGTGGCCATCGAGTCGGCTTGAGCGAGCGGCAGGTGCAACGCGCCTGCGGGTTTGTACCAAGTGTGCGCTAGGGGTGTTGGGCCAATAATCCAAGGCAAACATAAGCCGTCATTGATTTATTTGTCCGGGTAGGCCGGACGCCACGCAGGAGATGCTATGACAACACCGTTCCGGTTCATCGCCACCACCACCTTGCTCTGGGCCTCGCAGGCCGCTTGGGCCCAGGTTGACACCTTGCAAGTGCGCAGCTGGGCGGCGGCCTGCGCCGGGTGTCATGGCACCCTGGGTGTGGCCCAGCCAGGCATGGAGTCGCTGGCTGGCGTGCCGAAGGACGATCTGCAGAAAAAGCTGATGGATTTCAAGACTGGCCGCAAACCGGCCACCCTGATGCACCAGATCAGCAAGGGCTACACCGACGCACAAATCGAGCAGTTGGCCGGCTACTTCGCCGCGCTCAAAAAGTAAGCAGCCCATCAGCAGCACAGAGGTACACCATGCAACGTCGTCAATTGATCCAAACCACCGCTTACGGCACGCTGCTCGGCGCTGCCGGCCTGGGCACCGGTTGTGCCAGCACCCGTCAACAGAGCGGGCCCAAGGTGGTGGTGGTGGGCGGCGGCTACGGTGGCGCCACCGCCGCCAAATATGTGCGCATGTGGTCGGACCAGCAGATCAATGTGACCCTGGTCGAGCCCAATGCCGCCTTTGTCTCCTGCCCCATCTCCAATCTGGTGCTGGGCGGCAGCAAGACCATCGCCGACATCACCTCGCCCTATGACAACCTGAGCCGGCGGCATGGTGTGACCGTGGTGCGCGACATGGTCACCAGCATCGACCCCGACAAACGCACAGTGCGCTTGGCCGGCGGCGGCGAACTGCCCTATGACCGCCTGATCCTGTCGCCTGGGGTGGATTTCATGATGGACGGGCTGCCCGGCATGGCCAAGGCCGGCGCGCAAGACCAGGTGTTGCACGCTTGGAAGGCCGGCCCGCAGACGCTGGCACTACGCCGGCAACTCGAAGCCATGCCCGACGGCGGCGTGTACGCGCTGACCATTCCGCTGGCGCCCTACCGCTGCCCGCCCGGCCCCTATGAGCGGGCCTGCCAGGTGGCGCATTACTTCAGCAAAGCCAAACCCAGAAGCAAGGTGCTGGTGCTTGACGCCAATGACGACGTCACCTCCAAAGGGCCGCTGTTCAAAAAAGCCTGGGCTGAGCGTTACCAAGGGATTGTCGAGTACCGCCCCAAACATGTGCTGACCGATGTCGACGTCGCCGCCAGCACGCTGAAGTTCGAGTTCAGCGATGACGTCAAGGCCAATGTGCTCAATGTGGTGCCGCCCATGCGTGCTGGCGATATTGCGGTCAAGACCGGCCTGGCCACGGCGAACCGGCGCTGGTGCGAGATCGACTTCCTGACGCATGAATCCAAGGCGGCCAAGAACATCCATGTGCTGGGCGACTCGATCCAGGTTGCACCGGCCATGCCCAAGTCCGGCCACATGGCCAACCAGCACGGCAAGACCTGCGCCGCTGCGGTGGTGGCGCTGCTGACCGGTAAGCAACCCAACGCGATGCCGATCTACAACAACACCTGCTACAGCTTTGTCAGCGACGAAGATGTGGTGCATGTGGCCAGCGTCCACCGCTACGACGAGGTCCAAAAAACCATGCTGACGGTGCCAGGTTCGGGCGGTGTGTCCAGTGCGGCCAATGAGCTTGAGGGGCGCTATGCCATGGCTTGGGCTCGTAACATCTGGGCTGACACCTTGGCCTGAACCCAGCCGACCAACCAGCGCGCAGCGCCAAGCCTGCTATGTTGCCCGTCCGCTTCACCGCCTGGGTGTTGATGTCACTGCTTGCAATCCTGGCGAGTGGCGCCGCAGGGGCGCAAACTGACGAGGCCCGCGCACGCAAGATTGTGGGCGGCGTGTGCTTCGTCTGCCACGGCGTCGAGGGCGACGCAGCCAGTGAGGTGTTTCCCCGGCTGGCCGGTCAGCACTGGGAGTACACGGTCAAACAGCTGGATAATTTCAAAACGGGCAAGCGCAAAAGCACCGCCATGGCCGCCATGGCCGCCAAGTTGACAGCAGGCGAAATGGAAGCACTCGGGCGTTATTTTGAGAAAATGCCTGTGGTGCCAGAGCCCTCCAAAGAACCAGGCCTGGCGGCCAAAGGGCGCGACCTCTACCACCAAGGCAACCCCTCAACGGGCGTGCCGGCATGCGCCACCTGCCACGGGCCCGCCGCTCTGGGCACCGCCGCCCTGCCCCGGCTGGCCAGCCAGTATGCGGGTTACATCGAAACCCAGCTCAAGCAATTCAATACCCGCGAACGCACCAATGACAACGCAGTGATGCACACCATCGTCAGCAAAATGACCGCGCTGGAAATGTCAGCGGTGGCACAGTACCTGGCCGGGCAGTAGCGTTGCGCCAACGCAAACTCGGCCAAGCCCACCCCGGCTAAGCTCATCTGACTATGTTCATCGCCTATCCCCTGCCAATTTGGTATCGCATTGTGGCCGTCAGATTGGCCAGCGGCAGGTGCTGCAGCGTTCTGGCGATGCGCTGGCTGGGTAGCCTGCTGATGCTGGGCTGGGCCGGTGCCAGCCTAGCGCAGACAGCCTCGCCGCTGACGCCGGTGCAATTGACACCTTCGGTCTGGTACGTGCAAGGTCTCACAGCGCTGGGCTCACCCGCTAACCAGAATTTCATTTCCAATGCCGCCTTCATCGTCACTGCCCAGGGTGTTGTGGTGATTGATGCGCTGGGTTCGCCAGCTCTGGCACAACAACTGGTTGAGGCAATTCGCAAGGTCACGCCGCAGCCGATCACCCATGTGATCGTGACCCACTACCATGCTGACCATGTCTATGGCTTACAGGTGTTCAGAGCGCTCGGTGCCCGTATCTTGGCCCATCGCGCCGCGCGCAGCTACCTGAACTCTGACACCGCACGGCTGCGCCTGCATGCCTCGCGTCAAGAGTTGGCACCCTGGATCAACGCCAACACGGAACTGGTGGATGCCGACGAATGGCTGGACACAGAGCGCGAGCTCGACCTGGGTGGGGTGCGGCTGCAGATCAAGCATGTCGGGCCGTCCCATACCCCAGAGGACCTGGTGGTTTACCTGCCACAGCAGCGACTGCTGTTCGCCGGCGACCTGGTGTTTCGGGCCCGAATCCCCTTTGTCGGCCAAGCCGATAGCCGCCGCTGGATTGCGGCACTTGACAGCCTGCTGGCCATGGACACCGCTCTGATCGTGCCCGGCCACGGCCCCGTGTCCGCTTCGGCGCGCGAGGACCTGCAGCTCACGCGCGATTACCTCAGCTACCTGCGTAACGCCATGGGCCGCGCGGCAACAAACATGGACCCGTTTGAGGAAGCGTACGCCGCAACCGACTGGAGCCGCTTTGAGGCGCTGCCTTTGTTTCGTCTGGCCAACCGCATGAACGCCTACAACACCTACCTGTTGCTGGAACAGGAGAAATGATGGCCTCAAGCCGCAACTTGGACGCAGTGGGCACGATGGCCAGGCGCAGCCTGCTGCTCGGGGGCGCGCTGCTGCTGGCCACCAGTGCAAGCCGGTCAGCAGCAGCAGACTTGCCGCTGGCGCGCGCCTTGCCGCAGCATCTGGCCGCTGCGCTGGCGCGCGGCCTGCCGCTGACCGTGATGGTGAGCTTGCCCAACTGCCCGTTTTGCAAGGTGGTACGCGACAGCCATTTGGCGCCGCTGCTGCGAGACCAGTCGGTGGCGGTGGTGCAAGTTGACATGGGCAGCACCCTGCCCCTGCTCGATGGCGGCGGTCAGCCGCTCACCCATGCCGAGCAGGTGCAGCGCTGGGGTGTCAAGGTGGCCCCTTCGCTGCTGTTCTTCGGGCGCCAGGGCAAGGAGGTGGCTGAGCGCTTGGTCGGCGCCCTGTTGCCCGACTTCTATGGTGCCTACCTGTCGCAGCGGCTGGAAACAGCCCGGCAATCACTGGCGTGACCACATGCAAGGGAGGTGCTCCATGAGGCGAGTTTGGCTTGTGCTACTGCTCGGTGGGTTGGCATCTGTGGCGCCCGCATTTGCCCAGGGTGCCAAGATTTTTGACGGTGCCGACGTGTCACTCGGTCGCGAATTGATCGCCGCCAACCGATGCGTCGCCTGCCACCAGCAAAAAGTAGGCGGTGACGGTAGCGCCATTTACCGACCCGCCGGACGCATCAACACGGCCGGATTGCTGCGCGGCATGGTGGAGCAGTGCAACACCGAGCTCAACCTGTCTCTGTTCCCGGATGAGGTGACCGCCATCGCGGCGGTGCTTAACCAAAGCTATTACCGCTTTCGCTGAGGCAGCTGGCGTTGCCGGTACTAGGAGAAACCCTAATGGTCATTTTTCAATTATTCTTTATATTCGCACATATTAATATTTGAATTTTCAAATTGATCGACGGCAACAGCTTGACGACAGAGGACGCAGATTGAACACACACGACGTGAGCGCAGGGCGCCTGGTCCGCGCGCCAGAGGGGTTTTTGGGGCCAGAGGGCATCCGGACCGTCTTCAGCCAGGCCAAAGCCGGGCGGCGCGACTTTATCCGGGGCGCCCTGGCCGCTGCCACCGCCGCAACGGCGTCGCTGGCGGTAGCGCAGTCCAACCCAGTGCCCAGCGCAGGTGGCGATCCCAACATCTTGAATTTGCCAGAGCACAGCAAGGGACTGGGCCAGGGTGTAGCCACCGACGGCTACGGAAAACCGTCGCGGTTCGAATCCAACCTGCAGCGCCGTCAAAGCCCGGGCCTGACGCAAACCACCCAATCGTCCGTGTCATTTGCACCGCTGCAGTCGATGTTTGGCATCGTCACGCCCAGCGGGTTGCATTTTGAGCGGCACCACCAGGGCTGGTGGGACATCGACCCGTCGCGCCACCGTCTCATGGTCAATGGCTCGGCGCCTGGCATGGTGGCCAAGCCCCAGGTGTTCACGGTGGACGAGATCATGCGTCTGCCCAGCGTCTCGCGTTTTCATTTCATCGAATGCGGCGCCAACACCGGCATGGAGTGGGGCAATGTGGCCGTACCCACGGCCCAATACAGCCACGGCATGTTGTCCTGCAGCGAATTCACCGGTGTGCCGCTGATCACACTGCTGGAGATGGCCGGCGCTGACCTGAAAAAAGGCAAGTTTGTGCTGGCCGAAGGCGCCGATGGCTCGTCCATGACCCGAACTATTCCGCTGAGCCAAATTCTGAGTGGTGAGGTGCTGGTCGCCTACGGCCAGAATGGCGAAATGTTGCGGCCCGAAAACGGCTACCCGCTGCGCTTGGTGGTGCCCGGCGCGCAGGGCGTCAGTTGGGTCAAGTACCTGCGGCGCATCGAGCTGGGCGACAAGCCCTATGCCACCAAGGACGAGGCCATCCATTACATCGACCTGATGCCTGACGGCCTGCACCGGCAGTACACCAGCATCCAGGAGTGCAAAAGCGTCATCACCACCCCCTCGGGCGGACAGGTGTTGCTGGACCGGGGCTACTACAACATCACCGGCCTGGCCTGGTCAGGACGCGGCAAGGTGGCCCGGGTGGATGTGTCGGTGGACGGCGGCCGCAACTGGCGTGCGGCTCGGCTGGAGACACCGGTGCTGAGCAAATGCCTGACGCGCTTCAACCTGGACTGGGTCTGGGACGGCAAGCCAGTCATCCTGCAAAGTCGGGCCAGCGACGACACCGGCTATGTGCAACCCAGCTACCGTCAAAACCGGGCGGTTCGGGGCACGCGCTCCATCTACCACAACAACTCGATCCAGTCTTGGCTGGTGCAGGAGAACGGCGAGGTGAAAAATGTTCAGTTGTCGTGAGCTCGGGCTGGCCCTGGCAAGCCTCGCCTGCGCCCTGGGCGTGGCCGCCGGGCCGACCGCCAGCGCCGACAAGTACCCTGGGGTGGGCCGGGCTGCTACGCCCTCTGAAATCGCAGCATGGGACATTGATGTCAGGCCCGACTTCAAGGGCTTGCCACCGGGCTCAGGCTCGGTCGCGCAGGGGCAGGACGTGTGGGAGGCCAAATGCGCCTCTTGCCATGGCGTTTTTGGCGAATCCAACCAGGTCTTCAGCCCACTGGTGGGCGGTACCACCGCGCAGGATGTCAAAACCGGGCGAGTGGCACGGCTGACCGATGCAGCGTACCCGGGGCGCACCACCTTGATGAAGGTCGCCACCCTGTCGACGCTATGGGACTACATCAACCGGGCCATGCCCTGGAACCAGCCCAAATCACTGGCCCCGGACGAGGTCTACGCGGTGACCGCTTACCTGCTCAATCTGGCCAATGTGGTCCCAGACAACTTCATACTGTCCGATCGCACCATGGCCGAGGCCCAGGCACGGTTGCCCAACCGCTTGGGCATGAGCACCGCCCATGCGCTGTGGCCGGGCCAAGAACTTGGCGGCAAGGCCAAACCCGATGTCGCCAGCCCGCGCTGCATGCGCGATTGTGTGAGTGCGATTGCCGTGGCGTCGGCCCTGCCCGATTTCGCCCGCAACCAGCACGGCAACCTGGCCGAGCAAAACCGCCCGGTCGGCCCCCAGCGCGGCGCCGACACCAGCCAGCCCGAAGCAAAGCCCGGCGCCGCGCCGTCGTCGCCGTCGCCGTCGCCGTCACCACCGGTGGCCAAGGTTGCTATGACCGAAGCCAAATCAGCGCTGGCGCTGGCCAGCAAGAACGCCTGCACCGCCTGCCATGGCTTGGCGCAAAAGATTGTTGGGCCGTCATTTGCCGACATCGGGAAAAAATACCCCGGACAGATAGACTATCTGGCAGCCAAGATCAAATCCGGTGGTGTTGGTATCTGGGGACCGATCCCGATGCCGGCGCAGGCGCTCAGTGAGGCCGACGCCAAAACCCTGGCGAGCTGGCTGGCCGCTGGGGCTGGCCGGTGAAGACAGTTCAGCCGCATTCATATTTACTTAAGGAGACGACCATGCAAACCCGTCGCAAGACACTGCAGCACAGCGCCATCGTGGCCGGACTGCTGGCAGCCACCGGGCTGTTCCCTGGCCATGCCCTGGCCTTCAACGCCAAAGCCTTTGACGCCAAAACCATGAGCGATGCGCTCAAGGCTCTGGGTGCTGCAGCGCCCACAGAGAGCAAGGATGTGACCATCATCGGCCCCGACATTGCCGAAAACGGCGCGGTGGTGCCGCTGGGTGCCAGCACCACCTTGGCCGGCGTCAAGCAACTGCTGATCCTGGTGGAGAAAAACCCCAGTGCCCTGGTCGCTGCCTTTAACCTGACGGACAGCGTGGACGCCAATATCTCAACCCGGGCCAAGATGGGCCAGTCGTCCGACGTGTACGCCGTGGCCATCATGAACGATGGCCGCGCGCTGTTTGCCAAAAAAGAAGTCAAGGTCACGCTGGGCGGCTGCGGCGGCTAAGCCGCCAGCCGACACCAGCTTGACCCCCAACCTCAAACCCATCAATTAGGAGCCCACCATGGCAGATCCGATGCGCATTCGCGCCCAAGCAGCAGGCGGCAACGCCACCGTCCGTGTGCTGATGGCCCACGAAATGGAAACCGGCCAGCGCAAAGATGCGGCTGGCAAGATCATCCCGGCCTGGCACATCACCGATGTCACAGCCACCCACAACGGCAAAACCGTGCTCACCGCCGAATGGGGCCCGGCCGTGGCCAAGAACCCGTTCCTGCAGTTCAACGTCAAAGGCGCAAAGGCCGGCGACAAGATCAGCGTCAACTGGAAAGACAACCGGGGTGACAGCCGCACTGACGAGGCCACGGTCTCGTAAGCCATCTGCTGTGCGCCTAACCCGCGCTGTCACCTTGCCACCCTAACAAAGAGGAGAAAAACCATGAGACCTGTCCTACCACTTGCAGTGGCCCTGCTGCTGGCATCGGCCAGTCTGGGCGCCTGGGCCCAGAAGACTGCCGCCGACGGCATTGCCGAGTACCGGGCCATGCTGGCCGACGGCAACCCGGCCGACCTGTTTGAAGCCAAGGGTGAAGGCCTGTGGAAGCAGGCGCGCGGCCCCAAAAATGCCT